>MZXQ01000030.1 GCA_002926195.1 Candidatus Methanomarinus sp. HR1
GATTTTGTTATCTCAGGACTATAATCTGAAATAATGGTCGTGTTTATAAGTACAAATTTATATGGATTAGGTCGTATATACACAACCATGGAAAAAAAGGAAATATTTAAATATATTATAAAAGAATTCCATGAAACAGCACTACCCGGACTATATGAAAGAAAACTTCAAATACCTGATACTAAAAAGATAATCAGCCTTATAGGTTCAAGAAGGGTTGGAAAGACATTCTATTTTTATCAGTTAATAAACAACTTGATTGATAATGAAATAAATCCTGAACAGATACTATATTTAAATTTTGAAGATGACAGAGTTCTGCCTATTAGTACTGCCGAATTAAATGGAATAATAGAAGCATATTATGAACTTTACCCGGAACAGATAAAAAATACGGTGTATTTTTTCTTTGATGAGATACAAAATATAGACGGATGGGAATTATTTATTAGACGGATACATGATAGAAAAAATATAAAAATATTTGTAACAGGTTCAAGTTCGAAATTATTAAGCAGGGAAATTGCAACAAGCTTAAGGGGAAGAACTCTTTCATACTATCTGTATCCATTAAGTTTCGAAGAATTTTTAAAATTTAAGCAGATTTCACTTGTGAAAGATTTTGAATATACGAGTATGAGATTTAAAATAAAACAATTATTTAATGAGTACCTTTATACTGGCGGTTTTCCGGAAATTGTGTTAGAATCAGAACAACTCAGGCGGCCAATTCTTCAAAACTATTTTGAAATGCTGATCTATAGAGATCTTGTAGAAAGATTTTCAATCAGAAATATAACTCTTCTTAAAAACCTGGTTAAATTCTTAATTACGAATATTAGCACTACATTCAGTGTGAATTCATATTTCAAAACAATTAAGAAAGATACAGCAGTAGGAAAAGATACACTGTTAGAATATATATCATATCTTGAAGATATTAATCTGATACATCTTATTCCATTCTTTAGTTATTCATTAAAAAGACAACAGGTAAATCCGCGTAAGGTCTACTGTGTGGATAATGGCCTGAGAAATGCCGTATCCTTTCGGTTTTCAAAAGATGAAGGCAGATTAGCTGAAAATCTGGTATTTCTGGAACTTAAAAGAAGAGATAAAGAACCATATTACTGGAAAAACAAAGGTGAAGTTGATTTTATTGTGAAAAACGAGGATAATTCTTTAATAGCTATAAATGTTTCATATGGTGATTGGATTGATGAAAGAGAAATAAGAGCACTGCTGGAATTTTCAAAGGAATTCACACCAAGGATAGGAAGACTCATTTTATTGACAAAAGATATAGAGAAGAAAGAGGAATCAATAGAATTCTTGCCTTTGTGGAAATGGTTGATAAATCAAGATCAGGTTTTATAATTTCATTAATACAAGATTCTTATAGATAATCTTTTTATAAATAACATCTTTACAGTAAACTTTAGTGAAGAAACATGCCAAAAAGAGAAGACATCAATAAAATCCTGATCATAGGGTCAGGCCCGATCGTTATTGGACAAGCATGTGAGTTCGATTATTCAGGTACTCAGGCCTGCAAAGCTCTACGAGAAGAAGGTTACGAGATCATTTTGGTAAATTCCAACCCGGCAACCATTATGACAGATCCTGGTATGGCAGATATAACCTATATAGAACCCCTTACTTTTTCAAATTTAAAAAAGATAATCCAGAAGGAAAGACCTGATGGGCTACTGCCCAATCTTGGAGGACAAACTGGGTTAAACCTCTCATCAGCTCTCTATAAAGCAGGTGTTCTTGATCAATATAATGTCACAGTGATCGGAGTACAGCCAGATGCGATAGAGCGTGGTGAAGACCGTATTGCATTTAAAGCGACAATGGAAAAACTTGGCATCGATATGCCAAAAAGCGAACCTGCATATACAGTAGAAGAAGCAGAGAAGATTGCCCAGAAGCTTGGATATCCTGTAGTAGTCAGACCTGCATATACAATGGGGGGTACAGGAGGAGGACTGGTATATAATCTTGAAGAACTTCGCACGATCGCATCAAGGGGCATTAATGCAAGTCTTATTAATCAGATACTGATCGAAGAATCAGTACTTGGATGGGAAGAACTGGAACTTGAAGTGGTAAGGGATGCAAAGAACCAGTTGATCACAGTTTGTTTTATTGAGAACTGTGATCCCATGGGCGTACATACAGGTGATAGTTTCTGTGTTGCACCAATGCTTACCGTCCCTGAAGAATTGCAAAAGCGGATGCAGGACTATTCTTATCGGATAGTAGAGGGAATCGGTGTTATTGGTGGTACGAATGTCCAGTTCGCTCATGATCTGGTCACTGATAGACTTGTTGTTATCGAGATCAATCCCAGGACATCCAGATCATCTGCGCTTGCTTCCAAGGCAACCGGATTTCCGATAGCGAGGATCTCAACAAAACTTGCATCAGGTATCACTATGGACGAGATAGAGTACTGGAGGGACGGTACACTTGAAAAATATACGCCCGGTGGAAATTATGTTGTTGTAAAGTTTGCACGCTGGGCATTCGAGAAGTTCAAGGGTATAGATGACATTCTCGGAACACAGATGAGAGCTGTCGGCGAGGTCATGTCCATAGGAAATACCTTTAAAGAAAGTTTCTTGAAAGCCATACGGTCTCTTGAAACAAAGCGGTACGGACTTGGCAGGGTCAAAGAGTTCGAGAGTATGTCTCTTAATGATCTTACAGATATCATCGGAACACCCAGCAGCGAGCGTATATTCCAGTTATATGAGGCGCTTAAAAAAGGACTTACGGTCGAGAAAGCCTATAACCGGACGCATATCGGCAAGTGGTTTATTCAGCAGATGAAGGAACTTGCAGACTTTGAGAACGAAATGGAAGCATCAGCAGATCTTTCGGATGATATGCTATTACAGGCAAAAAAGCAAGGATTTTCTGATAGATATATCAGTGATATTTTTTCAGTGTCTGAGGCTGAGATTAGAAATAGACGTAAAGATCTTGGTATTATTCAGCATCATCAACCTGTTAATGTAAGCGGTGCAGATGGAAAATACTATTATTCTACCTATAATGGAGAAGACCGCAATGAATCTGTTAAAGGAAGAAAGATATTGATCCTCGGTGGCGGACCAAACAGGATAGGTCAGGGAATTGAATTTGATTATACCTGCGTTCATACGGCATTTGCTCTTCGGGACGCTGGTATTAAGACAATAATGGTCAACTGCAACCCTGAGACCGTATCAACTGATTATGATACATCTGAAAAACTGTATTTTGAGCCACTTACAGTCGAAGATGTATTGAGCATCTACGAAAAAGAGCAACCAGAGGGTGCAATCGTTCAATTCGGTGGTCAGACTCCCCTTAATATTGCCAGGCAACTGCAGGATGCAGGCGTTAAAATACTTGGGACATCTCCTGAAAGCATAGATATTGCTGAAGATAGAGAGCGGTTCAAGAATTTAATGATAGAGCTCAATATTCCGCAGCCTGAGAATGATATTGCACGATCGTTCGAGAAAGTGATAGAAAAAGGTGAAAAAATAGGTTATCCACTCATGGTAAGACCTTCCTATGTACTTGGTGGACGCGGCATGGAAGTTGTACATGATAAAGAAATGCTTATCGATTATGCAAGAATGGCAGTAGAAGTAACTCCCGAGCACCCAATACTTATAGACAAATTTTTAGAAGATGCGATTGAAGTGGAAGTAGATGCAATATCTGACGGTGAGGATACTTTTGTTGCTGCGATCATGGAACATATCGAACTTGCAGGAGTTCATTCGGGAGACAGTGCCTGTGTAATACCTTCCAGGACCATATCCGATGAAAATACTAAGAAGATTAATGAATATACGAAAAAAATGGGAAAGGCACTAAAAGTTGTCGGACTTATGAACATACAGTATGCAATAGCCAATGGAGAAGTATACATTCTTGAAGCTAACCCGCGTGCTTCGCGTACTGTTCCGTTAGTTAGCAAAGTGACAAATATTCCACTTGCAAATATAGCAACACAGATCATCACACTTGGAAAGAAGATACCTGATTTTCCCCAGCTAAAAGAGTATGATCTCCCGCATGTAGCAGTGAAAGAAGCAGTATTCCCATTTAATATGTTCCCTGAGGTCGATCCGGTATTAGGACCTGAGATGCGTGCGACAGGTGAGGTTATGGGAATCGCTGATAATTTCGGGATGGCATTCTACAAAGCACAGGATGCAACAGGTATACCTCTTCCGACTGAGGGTGGTGTTCTTGTAACTGTACCTGACAATGCAAGAATTACCACATTAGATGCTGTGCGCAAGCTTTCTGATCTTGGGTTTATATTATATGCAACACGCGGGACAAAGGATTATCTTGACAATGAAGGGGTAGCATGTGAACTGGTATTAAAACTTCATGAAGGAAGACCTAATATTATTGATGCGATCGAGAATAAAAAGATCCAGCTTATTTTTAATATACCTATAGGGCGTAAAGGAAAAGAAGACGACAGCTACATACGAAAGGCTGCAATAAAACACATGATCCCGTACATTACTTCAGCCGAGGCTGCCGTGGCATCTGTTGAGGGAATTGAAGCTGCATTAAGGAGTGAAATAACAGTTAAGCCATTACAGGAATATAATCTGGATCTGAAGTAAGATTGTATCTGCGTCTAATATAATTTTTAAAATTACTGGATTCTGGTATAATGTCGTATATTATATATATAACATATATGATACTAAATTATGAGGTAAATATCTATGGAAATTGAAGGATACGAGATGCCTGAAGAACTATATTATACTACAGACCATCTATGGGCAAAAGTAGAGGATGATGGAAATGTACGGGTTGGATTGGACGCCTTCGGTGCTACAGCAGTAGGATCGATCGAATATATTGATCTTCCTCAAGAAGATGATGAATTCGATGCAGGTGATGCTTTCGGGTCAATGGAATCTGCTAAATGGGTCGGAGGACTTACCATGCCTGTGACCGGTACTGTCATTGAGGTCAATGAAGACATCGAAGATGAACTTGAGCTGCTTCCGGAAGAACCGTATGGAGATGCCTGGTTGATCCTTGTGGAACCATCCGATCTTGAGGCTGATCTGGAAAATCTCATCCATGGTGATAAAATCAAATCATGGTTTGAAGAGGATATTGCATCACGGGATTAATGTCATATAGACTGAATCATGATAGCAATAATTGATTATGGGATGGGGTGGAACGAGATGGTAAGATGTTAGCCAAAAGAATCATTCCGTGCCTTGACTGTGATCTTGGGGTCCAGCAGGGGCGTGTGGTAAAAGGTGTCAAGTTCAAACAGATCCGATATGCAGGCATACCGTGGGAACTTGCAGAAGAATATGATAAACAGGGGGCGGATGAACTGATCTTTCTTGATATCACAGCGTCACATGAAAGAAGAGAGACCATGGCTAAGGTGATCGAAAAGACATCTGAGAATGTATTTATGCCGCTTACGGTCGGAGGTGGTATCGGAAGTTTGAAGGATGCCAGAGTGGCCTTTAATGCAGGAGCAGATAAGGTTTCGGTAAATACGGCTGCACTTAAGAACCCTGATCTTATTAATGACATAGCAAAATATTTTGGGACACAGGCATGTGTGATAGCAATAGATGCCAAGCGCAGATACGGACGTGAGGCTTCTCGGGAAGTGGTTGACACGCCGCAAGGTGAGTGCTGGTTCGAGTGTTCATTCTATGGTGGAAGGGAATTTACCGGTATAGATGCTATACAGTGGGCAGTAGAGGCTGAAGAGCGCGGAGCAGGAGATATCATGCTTACAAGCATGGATAGGGATGGCACTAAGGACGGATTTGATATCGAACTAACCAGCGCGATCAGTGACAGTGTGAATATACCTGTGATCGCATCAGGCGGTTGCGGTAACCTGGAACATATCCTTGAAGTATTTAAGAAGACAAATGCTTCGGCTGCACTGGCTGCAAGTATCTTTCATTTTGGGGAATATACGGTATCAGAGGTTAAGGAATATTTAAATAAGAATGGCGTACATGTTAGATTATAGTGCTAATTTTCTAATCCTCCATTCTTCTGGAATGTCGGGCGAAGATTTGCGAATCTTCTAATCTTCGGCTCTTTTAAGAGCCTCAGTCAATAAAATTTGACCGAAGGGAGAATTTTGTTCATTAAAAAAAATAGGAAGTTCAATACTATGGAATTTTGTCCTAAATGTAAAAGTATAATGATGCCATCCGGCAATCAAATGAAGTGCAGGAAATGCGGTTTTGAAAAAGTAAAAGTAAAAAGCAGCAGTGATATAACTACACAAGAGTTCAAAGAACGAGTAGTAACAGTTATCGAAGGCAGTGAAGATGCGGGTCTTCCAACTACCAGGGCTACTTGTGAAGAATGTGGTAATAAAAAAGCCTACTGGTGGATGCGCCAGCTTCGGTCTGCAGATGAGAGTGAGGTCAGGTTCTTCAGGTGTACCAAATGCGGTAGAACATGGAGAGAATATGATTAGAACAAAATCCTCCCTCTGGTCGGATTTTATTGACTGAGGCTCTCGAAAGAGCCGAAGATTAGAAAATGTGAACGAAGTGAATATTTTCGATATATCAAGCTATGCTTGATATACTATAACAAAATCCTTCACTTGCATATCTTTTCAAGGTCATATAAAAACTCTTCCACCTTAGTCTCTGTCAAGTGAGGCATTATTACCAGCCGTAAAGCTTTTGGATTACGTGTAACTGATGTATACCACCCTTTTTTCTCCAGTGCTTTCTTCACTACATCAGTATCTCCTACATCCAGTACCACTATATTCATAACGGGCTCAATTACTGGCTCTACTCCGAATTCTCTTGTGCGCTCAATGATCCTGCGTGTCAATTTCATGCAGTACTGTACATACTGGCGGTATCCATCCTGTCCCAGGTGTTTCATCACAGCATAAGCTGCTGCCGTCACAGCACCACACCGCGTCCCGGTTAAAGAATACTGGCTATCAATAGTAAGATAAGGTGTCTTTGTCTGCAGTACTTCCAGATAATACTGGTCTTTGAATAGTAGTCCGCCAGCCGGGATAGTACACAGCCCCATCTTATGCGGGTCGGCTGTGATGGATGATACACCGGGAAGATTAAAATCAAACTCATATTCCATATCAAGGAACGGGATCACAAATGCCCCGAAAGCAGCGTCTACATGTAAGAAAATATCTTTCTCAATAGCCAGATCAGACAATTCCCTGATCGGATCTATCTGGCCGAATTCAGTAGTACCTGCAATTCCTACCAGAGCTACGGTGTTATTGTCAATTTTTGATTCCACATCGTTTAAATCTATTTTAAACTGATCGTCTTGTTCTGCTTTTCTGACATCTATATTAAGCAGATCAGCTATTTTATCAAAAGAAAAATGAGCGGATCCGGATACCACAATATTAGGTTTTTTACTCTTTCTCGAATTTCTCGCAGCATGAATTGCCTGAATATTGGATTCCGTACCGCCTGTAGTAATATAACCACAAACATCAGAGTTACCAAGCAACTGGCCCAGCATGGTAATAACCTCTTGCTCAAGGTCATAGGTACCAGGGAACAAGCCTCCATCGCCCATGTTTGTCTCTATGAACTGTTCATGGGCCTTTATCGCAATATGATGGGGGTGAGTGCACATAGAGTTGAGCACCTTGTCATAAGGGATATCTCTTACATGGTAAGAATCCAGACGGTCCAGGACATTCTTCTCACTTTCACCTTCTTCTCTCATATGAGGCATTCAAAGGAGCATCTTAAATTTAAAACCTTCGCATTTAATTCATCCGTTCTCTTGCAGCTTCTTGTGCTTCATGCATTATTTTTTTTACCTGATGCCCTGTCTTACGTGCTATCTTTGCACAGTCATCGAATTCTGCTGATATGTTTATGATATTCCCATGATTATCACTGGCCACTTTTACCCTGACACAGTGTGTTACTCCTGCCACCCGGATATCTACATTCATCATCTTTCGATTGGCAGTAAGTCTATGTTTTACCGGAACCATTCTGACTCCCAGACTTCCTGTTTCTGCCATGATCCTGTATGCCAGTCTGTTACTATCCACAGCCCTGCAGATCACTTTGATCAAATGACCGCTTCTGCCTTTTTTCATAGTTGCAGGGATCACCGAGACATCCAGTGCCCCTTCATCCAGCAGTTCATGTATTAAAAACCCCAGTACTTCCCCTGTAACATCATCCACATTTGTTTCCAGCATCTCGATATGGTCAACCTTAAGCTGATTCGTAGCTTCACCTACCACTGTTCTAAGCACATTAGGTACATCCGGATCTTTTGCTCCGGCACCATAACCTGTTCTGATCGATCTCATTTGCGGATAAAAAGTACATGATGTACCATATCGCTGTGTCAGATATGCCAGTATAGCTGCACCGGTTGGTGTTAGCAGTTCATGTTCTACCGGACCTCCTCTCCATATCAAACCGGATGAGTTTAGTATATTAAGAGTAGCCGGGGCCGGTACAGGTAGTTTGCCATGAACAGAATGTACATACCCCCCTCCTACACAGACCTGCATACAGTATAATTGCGGATCTGTCAGTTCCAGGCTGTGGAAAGCAGTTGCAGCACCTACAATATCAGCAATTGCATCCTGCTGGCCTATTTCGTGTAAATGTAGTTTGCTTAAAGGTGTATTATGTACTTCTGATTCGGATCTTCCAATTATTTCAAGTATCCCCAGAGCGTCATCTTCTACCACCCCGGGCAATCCGGCTGAACAGATAATTTCTATCATCCGGTTGTATGTTAATTTTGAATGTGAATTTTTTACTTCATCTACTTCTACACGTGTTGCGCAGATATGTGCTCTTGTTGTCCGGGAAATTGATACAGAAACATCTGCTGCTGATTCCATAACATCTTTTACTAATTGACTATTGGCACCCAGGCCCAGCAGACTCCCAATGACCATATCACCGGATGCACCGGAAAACGGGTCGAATATAATAATTTCAGATGAACTACTCATATTGTACTATATCTTTTTCTCTCCTATAGTATTTATTTAAACGCAAGTAGTAAAAAAAAAATGTGAAATAAAAGTGAGCACTTTTTTATTCTAAGTTGCAAAATATGGTATACCCAAAAATGCAAGTACAATAATAAGGATCACACCTGGTATTCCTGCAATAGCACATATTATTACTGTTAATAAATTAATGTCTATGGTTAATTCCAGACCAAATAAACCGAAAAGAGCATTCGAAAGAAACAGCAATATTATTCCAACAATGGAATTAATGATCACTTTAAAACCTAATTTAAAAACTTTAAATAGAACTATAACAATTATTATAGCTAATAATAAATAGAGTAAAAAATCAAACATTATTGTATCACCTTTAAAATCCTTTTAATTCA
Source organism: Candidatus Methanomarinus sp. HR1 (assembly GCA_002926195.1). Classification (GTDB taxonomy): domain Archaea; phylum Halobacteriota; class Methanosarcinia; order Methanosarcinales; family Methanocomedenaceae; genus Methanomarinus. The sequence continues at coordinate 9,421 of MZXQ01000030.1, forward strand.
GGGTATCAGCGATAAAAAACGCTGATATTACAAATACCCAATGGATATCAGTAAGTATTGCATCAATATAAATGTTTCGTTAATGCATTGTCAGATCATATATCTAGCGATATTGTATGGTTGACTCGACACTAAAAAAAATTCAGAAAAGGTTTTAAAAGATAACTGAACAATAATTATAATATAATTCATTTATCAATAGGTTTGACAGGAAAAATGACTGACAATAAATATTCTGCTTTCATCCGGGAGCGCCTTGAAACCGGAAGGATGACTGAAGCAATTGAAACTTCCGAAGCTATAGGTTCACCTCTTTCAAAAGAAGAATTAGAAAAATACCTATATGAATATCTTGAAAAGGGATGGATGGATAAAGCTGTACAGGGTTCAAAAGCTGCAAAAATAGAACTTTCTGATGACATACTAACGAGCTACCTTGATAAATATCTTGATGAAGAACAGGTCTATTCAGCTATTAAAGGCTCTAAAGTTATAGGAGTTTCACTTCCCGAAAATAAATTAATAGAGACAGGCAGGAAGTGTTTCTTAAAAGGAAAGTTCCATACTGGCCTTGATGCATATAAGAAAACCAGTAGAACACCACAGAAAGATGAACTCATTATCTGCGGTAATAAGTGCTTTAGTGAAGGACAGCTTGGTCATGGTCTGGAAGCATATAAAATGGCTAATACCACTCCGCATGATAAAGAACTGATCATCTGCGGTAACAGGTGTTTTGATGAAGGGTGGTCTAAACGCGCCCTGGAAGCCTATGATATGGCGAATGAAATACCTCCGAAAGATAAACTGATTGCATGTGCTAAGAAGTGTTTGCATGAACAGCGTCATGAAGAAGCAAAGATGGTTTTTTTAAAAGTATTTGAGTTATATCCGGAAGTATCTTAAAAAAAGGCTATTCGGGCCTTTGGAATAATGGGGTAATATCATGAAACTAAGTAACAAGTCAATTCTCGTAACAGGCGGTGCAGGATTCATAGGCAGCCATATGGTTGATTCTTTAATACAACAAAACAAAGTCACAGTATTTGATAATCTGAGTTCGGGGACCCTGGAGTTTCTTAAACATCATCAAAACAATGATAATTTCTTATTTATAGAAGATGACCTGATGAATCCCAAAGCTATACTGGCAGCTCTAAACGGTATAGATGTAGTATTTCACCTGGCAGCCAATCCTGATGTGAAGTTGGGTTCACAGGATACCAGGGTACATTTAGAACAAAATGTACTTGCTACCTACAATCTTTTAGAGGCAATGAGACAGACCAATACCAAATACATAATATTCACTTCCACCTCTACAGTTTACGGTGAAGCCCTTATCATGCCTACACCGGAAGATTACGGGCCTATGGTACCAATTTCTCTTTATGGTGCATCAAAACTGGCATGTGAAGCACTGATATCATCATATTGCCATACCTTTGACATGACATCCTGGCTCTACCGCTTTGCCAACATTGTAGGACAAAGGGGCACACACGGAGTAGTAATAGATTTCATTAATAAATTAAGAGTTGACCCTTTTTCCCTGGAGATACTGGGTTCGGGAAAACAAAAGAAATCATACCTTGATGTAATAGACTGTGTGGATGCTATGGTATACGGGATGGAGTACTCTGATAAGCAGGTCAACATCTTCAATATCGGGTCGAAGGATTCTATCGATGTGATAGATATAGCAGATATCGTGACAGAAAGGATGGGATATAAAGATGTAGAATACAGGTTCACCGGAGGTGTGGACGGTGGAGCAGGATGGAAAGGAGATGTGAAATTCATGCTGCTATCTATCGATAAAATAAAAAAACTGGGCTGGAATCCAGTACATAATTCACACCAGAGCATCAAGATGGCAGTGGATTCATTATTAAAGGCACAGCAGGGGATCTGAACATAAAACGTACAAAGATAGTATGTACGATAGGACCTGCCAGTAATAGCAGATCCAGGATAAAACAGCTTATATCAGCAGGTATGGATGTTGCCAGGCTGAACTTTTCCCATGGTACTCATAAGGATCACACTGATAACATTAACAATATCAGAGAAATATCAGCCGATATGGATAGACATACAGCTATACTCCAGGATTTAAGCGGTCCTAAGATAAGAGTAGGTGAATTTCCTGATGGTGATGTTACTCTTATAAGAGATAATGAGTTTATACTGACAGGAAAGGATGTACCCGGGAATGAACACATAGCATCACTCAGCTACAGGAATTTGCCGGGTGAAGTAAAACCGGGAGATATCTTACTATTATCAGACGGTATGATCCAATTAAAAGTAATTGCTTCAGATAATGTTGAGATCAGATGTAAAGTAGAAGTAGGCGGTCAATTATCTTCACATAAAGGTATTAACCTACCCACCGGAACCTTAAAGATCCCATCCATGACAGCAAAAGATAAAAAGGACCTGAAGATAGGGATTAAACAAGAAGTGGATTATATTGCCCTGTCTTTTGTCAGAAAAGCGAATGATATTGATCAAATAAAACAATCTATTAAGGACAGTGGTTCTGAAATACCTGTGATCGCCAAAATAGAAAAGCATGAAGCTGTAAATAATATAGACGGTATAATAGCTGCATCAGATGGTATCATGGTAGCCAGGGGAGATCTGGGTGTAGAGATACCTGCTGAGAACGTGCCCGCTGTCCAGAAGATGCTGGTGCGTAAATGTAATAAAGCCAGTAAACCTGTGATCACTGCTACCCAGATGCTCAGGAGCATGGTAGATAATCCGATACCTTCACGTGCAGAGGTTACTGATGTTGCTAATGCAATTCTGGATGGTACTGATGCAATAATGCTATCAGAGGAAACTGCTATTGGACATTTCCCTATAAAAGCTGTTAAAATAATGTCCAGAATAGCAGCCAGGACCGAATCTTCTGAGGATTTTATAAGAGCTATGTCACACCGGGATCTTCCGGAAGGTAGTTCGGTCACAGAAGCAATCGGTCACAGCGCAGTGCATGTTGCGCATCAAATTAATGCAGTAGCAATTATGACACCTACAGCTCATGGCAAGACATCCCTGGCTATAGCCAGATACAGGCCACCAGCCAGGATTATTGCTTTGAGTTCCGATCCTGTAACCTTAAGAAGACTTTCACTGATATGGGGTGTTACACCGGTCTGTATGGATAACTCAGACGATTTGAACATGATGATGAGAACAATTGTAGATAAGGCTATAGAACATGGTTTCAAGCAGGAGGATAAGCTTGTTGTGACAGCCAGTGTACCTGCCGGCGGTATGACCAATATGATAAAGATCGAAGTAATATGATTATGACTTAAACTGTATTATAAACCTGCTTCCCTTTCCAATTTCACTTTCTACCCTGATACTCCCGCCATGCTGTTCGATGATACCTTTACATACGGCAAGTCCAAGCCCGCTACCTCCGAACTCGCGACTTGAACCTCCATCTACCTGGTAGAACTTATCAAAGATGAATTCCAGTTCATCATGTGGTATTCCAATTCCGGTATCGCTGACTGTGACCTGTGGATGCCCGTTCACCATTTGTGCTTGTATGCAGATCTCACCTTCCCTGGTAAATTTTAATGCATTGTTAATGAGATTTACAAGAACCTGTACCAGCCTGTCATAATCGGCCATTATTGGCATTGAATCTTCCTGCGTGTCAACAAAGATCCGAATTCCTTTATCCTCTGCAACTTTTCTCATACTCTCAACAGATTCTTTGATAATATCAATTAAGTCTACAGGGTTACAGTTAAGTTTCAGATTTCCTGACTCAAGCCTGGATACATCAAGTAGATCTCCGATAAGTCTATTCTGCCGATCAATATTACGCTCAATGATCTGCAACATCTCTTCCTTTGTATTCTCATCTTTTTTATGATCAGAAAGTATCTTGAGCACATCCAGAGAGAGTTTAATGGAAGTAAGTGGTGTTCTAAGTTCATGCGATACCATTGAGATGAATTCGGATTTTAATCTATCAAGTTCCTTTAATTTAGTGTTTGCAGTTTCTAATTCAGTATTTGATCTTCTCAGATCTACTGTCTTGCTTTCGACTTCCATCTCAAGTTCTTTATTCCATTTAGAGAACATTGATATGATGATACCACTGCCGAAAATGATGCTCGATATAACGATCACAATAAACAGTATCTGCTTTTTGTAAACAGAATATACCAACTTTTCTACCTTTGCTTCAGGAACACTTAAACATATGATCCAGTCAGTATCATCAAATTCAACAGATGTGTATATTGCAATTCGCGGCTCTTTAGTATATTCATCCAAATAATAACAAGTGCCCTCTTTTTCTTTTATCTGTTTTTTTATCACATGTGCAAATGAAGAATCATTGTCACAAAAATTCCCTATATATTCTTTTCCAATTATTTCTTTATGTGCTTCATCATACAGACACTGTCCTGATTCCGAGATCACATATACATATCCATCCTCTTCGGATACAACATCATCAAGTAACCACTCAGAGATCGTAGTCATTTCAATGTTCGCAAAAAGTACACCTCTGAATGTATTATTAGAATAAACAGGCATTCCAATGGTAGATCTGAAATTGTCCTGGTTCTCTGGCAGATAAGTGGTAATACATACATTTCCCTTTTTTTCTGCACAATCAAATAGACGGCTCAAACCTGTTTCACTTATATTAGTATATATCCACGATTGAGTTACCGGGTAACTGGTTACTATAATACCGGTATCATTTATGAAACCCATGCATGAATAACATTTTAATGTTCGGGAAAAATATACGAAATGTCTGGGCATATCTTCTGTGGATTCATTAGATATATCATTTCCCAGTTTCTTAATAAGAATGGACCTATCATAAAAAAAACTATCAACTCCGATCGCAGATTGTCGAACTAGAAGTTGTTGCTGCTTATTGAACTGCTGGCCAACAAGCTCTTTGATTTCCTGATTTGTTATGTACCCCAAACTTACTACTATGATTATTAATAAAGCTGCAGCAACAAGGATTGTATTCTTTCTACAAAGCATGATCAATATACCGGATAGAGTAGTTGGCTATAATCGTCGATTATAATGGTAATAGTTTATAATAGAGTATTGTACGTTTATCTTAGTTATAATGTTAACCAAAAAATTAAGCTTTAATATTACATTACTTATCCAGTGATTTTTATGGAAGAAATGACTCCCCGGATCAAGCAGTTGAATGAAACGTCATCCCAGTATGCCGAATCGCTAAGAGCAGTCAGATTAGAGATCGAAAAAGTCATTGTCGGTCAGGAATACATCATTGAAAAGCTTCTAATAGCTTTAATATCAGGTGGACATGTATTGATCGAGGGTGTTCCCGGACTGGCAAAAACATTAATGGTCGAGACATTATCCGATTGTCTTGATAGCGATTTTGTAAGATTGCAGTTCACTCCTGATCTTCTTCCGGCTGATATTATAGGAACAAAGATCTATGACCACATTAATTCATCGTTTAACACAGTAAAAGGACCGATTTTCACGAATTTCATTCTTGCTGATGAGATCAATAGAGCACCTCCGAAAGTACAATCAGCACTGCTGGAAGCTATGCAGGAGAAACAGGTAAGCATCCAGGGAGAAACCCATAAGCTTCATAGTCCGTTCATGGTCCTTGCCACCCAGAACCCGATAGAGGCAGAAGGTACATACAAACTGCCTGAGGCACAGGTAGATAGGTTCATGTTCAAACTGCTTATTCATTATCCGACAAAAGACAATGAAATAGAGATAATAGAACGATTTACAGAAGGTATCACTCCAGGCACCTCAAGAATGCTCACCTCACAGCAGATCATAGAATTGCAGAAGTTCAACCGGGAGATATATACTGACTACAAGATCAAACATTATGCGGCAGAACTGGTTGATGCAAGCAGAAACCCTCAACTTTACGGGCTTCAGGTTGATGGTCATATAGAATACGGTGCTTCACCCAGAGCATCGCTCTGGTTGATACTTGCAGCCAAAGCACATGCTATGATGCATGGAAGAGGATATGTTAAACCCGAAGATATCAGATCCATTGCCTATGAAGTGTTAAGACACAGGATATTATTGACATACGAAGCAGAAGCTGAACAAATAAGCAGTGATGAGATCATTACTATGATACTGGAAAAAGTACAGGTACCTTAATTAATGAAAAGTGTCAGGTCTTCACCATGCAACAAACAACCGAGGTTATCAAACAAGTAAAAAAGATCGAGATTACCACAAAACATTTAGTTGACGGTTTGATCGCTGGGAATTATCATTCCGTATTCAAGGGCAGTGGTATGGAATTCTCGCAGATACGTGAATACCAGACCGGAGATGATATACGATCGATAGACTGGAATGTTACTGCACGGTTCAATCATCCGTATGTCAAAGAATTTATTGAAGAAAGGGATTTACGGGTCTATTTTGCTTTTGATATATCAGGATCAGGAAATTTCGGGAACAAGATAGCAAAAAGAACAAAAGCTATTGAATTAACTGCATCATTGATGTTCTCAGCACTCAGGAATAATGATAATGTAGGACTATTCCTGTTCACTGACCATATCGAGACATTCATACCAGCACGAAAAGGTAGAAAACATGTATTAAAATTAATCAGTGGTCTGGTATCTCATGAAGCTGCATCAAAACAAACAGATCTTAAAAAGGCACTTATCTTTATTTCAAATGTCATGAAAAAAAGAAGCTTACTTTTTATAATTTCGGATTTCTACAGCGATGATTTCTTGGAACCGTTAAAGATACTGAAGAACAGGCATGATATCATTGCAGTAAAGGTAACTGATACCAGGGAAAAGATACTTCCTGATGTGGGGTTGATAGCACTTGAAGATGAGGAAACAAACGAACAAATATTAATTGATACATCAGATAAAGAATTCAGGGATAATTTTGCAGAGATAATGCAAAAAGAAGAAGAACGATTGCAAAACCTGTTTCGAAAATACCATATTGATATTATTGAAGTGGTCACTGATGAACCATATGAACAGCCCCTGAAAAAATTCTTTTTTTCAAGAAAAAGACAGGTGATACGTTAATGACAGGTTTTGGATCTCCCTGGGTTCTTGTGTTTTTGGTCACAATTCCTATTTTTTATTATGTCTACAGAAATATCATTGAGAAAAAGAAGAATGAGGCTATTAAATTCAGCAATCTCGGATTTATCAAATCCGCACTGGGAGATAAGAAAAAAATAAAACGTAATGATATGCTGTTCTACTTATCCCTGCTTGCACTGGCACTTATGATCATAGGTTTTTCAAATCCTCATATACCTTTACAGCAGGAAAAAGAAGGTGTGAATGTAGTACTGGTAATAGACGTTTCAGGAAGTATGCAGGCAACGGATTACCAGCCTACCAGACTGGAATCTGCAAAACGCTCGGCAGAAATACTGGTCAAATCCCTAGAACAAAAGGATCATGCCGGTATAGTAGTGTTCGAGTCAGGAGCCACTACTGCTGCATATTTAAGTCCGTATAAAGATAAGGTAATAGATAAACTACAAAGCATAGCACCCAAAGAAGGAAAAACCGCAATTGGTGATGGACTGGGTCTTGGCATTGACATGGCAGCTTCTATTCCGAATAAGAAAAAGGTAGTTATTCTACTGAGTGATGGTGTAAACAATGCAGGTGTGATATCGCCTGCTGAGGCTGTTTCGTTTGCCAGGCTCAATGATATCCAGGTCTATGCAGTAGGAATGGGTTCAAATGAAAAAGTAATATTGGGTTATGACTGGTTTGGAAGACCGCTGTATGCCGAACTGGATGAAGCCACCCTGCAAAGCATTGCTAAAGAAACAGGTGGTAAATATTTCAAATCAGTAGATGATAATACACTTGACCTGATATACAAGAACATCGGGGAGGATATAGAACGGGAAAAAGAAGAGACTAATATTAAAGACTGGTTCTTTTTCGCCGCACTTATAGTCTTTCTGGTCCAGCTTTATAAAAGATACGGAGGCGGAAGGATCATACAATGAAAGTTCATATCCTGTCTGTATTGCTCATTATTGTTTTGCTCATTCCTACAGCTTATGCAGCAGATATAGTGCTTAGTGTAAACCAATCTGATTATTATTTCTTAACAGGAGATGAAGCAGTTGTACCGTTAGTAATGGATAATACGTATGGTAAGTCTGTTAACGGACAGCTTAGCTATACTATTACACAACAGATCAACCAGCAGGGTTTTCAATATACCAGCTCAAACACCCAGTCAACATCATTTTCAGTTGATGAAGGGACAGGTATTATTAATCTGGGTTTCGGAACTTCGGATACACCAATGACTATGAATGTGGGACTTACTTTCTCCTACACTGAAAAAGAACACAGGGAAGTTACTTTACAGGATATTAAATTACACTTTGTAAGTCAGTCATCAGAGATAAAAAATGAACAAAACAGCATGCAGAGTTCATCACAAACAGTTGATGAAAAAAATCAGCAACAAGATCCATCCTCCGAGTCAAACCAGCAGCCTTCACAGCCGAATCCACAAGAACTTCTTCAGAACAACCAGATCAGCCAGGACAGTTCTGCATTAAAACAGCAGATAGAGCAACAAGCTCAACAACAACAGCAGCTTAATGAAGAATTTCTAAGACAGCTTGCATTGAATGAGGAATTTGTGGCTATGCATCAGGAACTGCAGCAGCAGGGATATAATGTAAGCAGTGCCAGTGTAAATCCTACTGCAAATAACTCAGGTACCTTTGAGATCAATTATGAAAAAGAGGATGGAGATCGAGCAGTACTTGAAGGGGAAATGCAAAACGGCAAAATGAAAGAACTTCAAAAACAGACATCTCGGGACCAGAGGGATCTGCTGGAACTACTTACCCAGGATAAACGATTCAAGGAGTATGAAGCACAACTTACAGACGAAGGCTATATGCAGCAGAATATTGAGTTTTCACAAGAAGGTAACGCTACAAATATACAGTTACAATATTCGAATGAAGATAACAGTACAGCAGTTATTACTGCGCAAATTACCAACAATACTGTTGACACGGTTGAACTTTATAAAGAAGATGACAGCATGGTACCTTTGTGGTTCTGGTTGCTGTTATTGATGCTTATCACTATAACCGGATATTTAATCTATAAAAAATATTTGAAAAAACCGGATAATACGGATGAGGCAAAACCGGTTTTAAAAGAACAACCATTTGATTATGTAAGTACTGCTGAGAAAATGATTGCAAAAGCTGTTGAATGCTTTGAAAATGGAGATTACAAAGAAGCCTACGGTAAAGCAGGACAGGCGCTCAGGCTATTCATCAGTTATGAAAATAAGCTCAATAAGGAACTTACGAATGATGAAGTTATTGATTATCTTAAAGAGCATGGAATGAAATATGAGCAGGTAGAGGAATGCTTTGAGCTGTGCAGTCTGGTGGAATTTGCCAAATATAAAGCCAGTAAAGATGATTTTGATATGATTATATCTGCTGCAAAAGAGGTAATTAGAAGAAGTTAGAATTCCAGAGTGCCATATAGAGGATCATATCGAAAATCACGCCTTACATTCATATCAACTTCAATTTTATATATATGTATCCTCATTATAATTTTTCTGGTAGTATATCTTGATATATCGAAAATGCTCACTCCGTTCACATTTTCTAACTTTCGGCTCTTTTAAGAGCCTCAGTCAAGAAAATCCTCCCTTTGGTCGGATTTACTTGAGATATATTTTTATAAAATATATACAGTAAAAAGCTTTTTAATTCATTATAAACGATATCTACTTGTTTTCATTTTCATCATCATAAAAAATATCACAGAAGAGGAATAAATATTGGCCAGCGAAACAATCACGCTCTCTCAACTCGAAAACTTCCTGTTAAAGTCCGCCGATATTCTG
>MZXQ01000029.1 GCA_002926195.1 Candidatus Methanomarinus sp. HR1
ATAACGTATCCAATATAAACACCGCTACTGTTAATGTCACAATAGACAACATCCTGCCTATAGTAAACATCACCGAACCTGTAAAGAATACTACCAGATTCGTTGATAATATAGTCAGAGGTACGGTTATTGATGAAAATCTTCAATCAGCCAAACTAATAGTATCAAATGATACACATACTCTTGGCAGTTATGATCTGGCCATTTCAAATAATATGTTCACACAGCGTGTGGAATATTCCCCTGATCAGAACAACATACTAAATTTAATAGCCACAGATAAAGCAGGTAATTCTAACAATACCAGCATAACAGTGATGGTTGGGAACAATACCTTTGTCCGGACAGAGCCGAAGATCAATAAAAGCGAAACAGTAACAGTTAATGCCATAGGTGAAATAGGTGCACAGATTGAATTTACTTCAAATGTGTATAGGACAAATGTGAGCTTTATATTGACTGCAATAACAAACAAGACAACCATGGATGAACTGAACAGCTCGGCTTTCAATGAATCAGGTGAAAAGGCACTAGGAAAGATGGTTGAGATAAGCGTAGAAGGACTTAATGCATCGAACGTTTCAGAGGTTGAAAGTGTTATTGTAAAGATATACTACAATACATCTGATCTTGATCTTGACGGGGACGGTATAATTGAGACAGGTGAACCGGATGAAGATAACTTATTCATATACTGGAACAGTATTAGTGGCAACTGGACAAAACTGCAAAAAAATAATCCGGACTGGGTGATCGATAGCGGCCAGACCAAAATATCAGGTAGTGATCCAGGGTATGTATGGGTAAAAGTACGGCACTTGAGCATGTTCGCTTTAACAGCACTTCCTTTAACCCCTGGTGAAGATACCAATGGAAACGGTGGTAGTAGCAGTGGTGGTGGAAGTAGTAGCGGCGGAACCGGTGCATCAGGTGAAGCCCGTGAAAATATATTGATCACAGAAACAGAAAGAGAATATGTGTATAATGGTGTAGAAGTATGCTACAGTTATGATTTAGAAGGGAATATAATAAAGTACATCAACTTTAAAGGTCTGATAAATGCAGGAAGAATTGGTGCAAAGGTTGAGATACTTAACAATACTTCAACACTGGTAGACACTACCCCGCCAAATAAAGTATATAAGAACTTGAATATCTTTATTGGAAATAGCGGATGGGCTACGTCAAGCAATATCGCGAATCCGACTATTAGCTTTACAGTAGAAAAGAGCTGGATTACTAATGAAAAGATAGATAAGTCTTCTATTAAAATGTATAGATACAGCAGTGGTAAATGGAATGAACTTTCGACCTCTTATGTAACTGAAGACGCTGACTGCCTGTACTTTAAATCTGAAACACCTGGTTTCTCTCCGTTTGTAATTGCAGGTGAACAGGTATCTGCAGGTGAAACCGATACAGATGGAGACAGTGGCGTTACATCCCCTGCAGATGGAGGTAAAGATACAACAGACCAGACATCTTTTGATGAAAAAACCGGCCTTCCTGGTTTTTGTATATTAACAAGTCTTCTGGTCATACTAATGGCAGTATGGATGTTGAGGAAAAAATAATGGGGCTGTAATCAGCCTCATTATTATATTCTATTGTATAGTGGGTACAATCCTACAAAGGTACAAAACCGGCAATGAAAAAAGGTCATTGCTGTAGCTCTTGCTAACCCGCGTTGTTTGAGCCTATGGTACAAATTTCGGTCGTGTCCCTAACCACCTGACAACATTTAAATAGTTTGAACATAATTCCTTTTTGAGGGATATGAATGGAATTAGAATTGGATTTATCAGATTTTTATTGTTTGAATGAAAATTGCCCGGATTATGGTATTAAGGGCAAAGGAAATATAAGAGTCAAAGAGATATACGGACCGAAAAATCGGGCACTATTGAGATGCAACACATGCACACATTGCTTCAGCGAAACTAGAGGTACGATATTTTTTGGACTTAAGACCTCAGATGATGAAATACTCAGAACACTGGCACTAGTGCCTGAAAAAGGAAGTATACGTGGAACGGCAAGAGCCACAGGACATGATAAAGATACTATTTGCAGATGGCTTGACATCGCAGGAACACATTGTCAGGAAATAACCGATTACTTTTTTCAAGAGCTTGAGCTTAGTCAGGTGCAAATAGATGAAATATGGTCATATATAAAAAAAAGGACAAAAACGTGACTGACGATGATCCTGATGAATGTGGTGATGTTTATACACTAACAGCAATGGAAAGCAATACAAAATTATTTATCAGTCATCATGAAGGAAGTAGAAGTGCAGATGATGCTACAAAATTGTTTAATGATTTAGAAAGTAGACGCT
>MZXQ01000206.1 GCA_002926195.1 Candidatus Methanomarinus sp. HR1
AGTTCAAGGTGTGTCACTCAAGCTCACTACCTATAGGCCCGATTTCTATCAGATCATCCACAAACTGTGTGATTTCACTGGCAAATTTTGTCCCTTCGCTGGCAGCTATTGAGATTATCCTCACACGTTGTGGTTCTATCCCTTTATTTGACATCAGTTCCTTAAGAATGTCAATTCGCTGGCCTGCCTTTATTCTACCATTAAGATAATGGCAGTCATCAGGTCTGCATCCGGCGACCAGAACACCATCAGCACCTCTTTTTAGAGCTTCCATGACAAATGAAGGGTTCACTCTACCCGTACACCGAACCTTGATAATTCTAATATTCGTAGGATAAGATATACCCTGTGAGCCTGCCAGATCAGCCGCAGCATAACTGCACCACTGACATAAGAATCCTATGATCAATGGCATCTCTTTGATATCGCTGGTAGCTGCTTTGATCTGTGCCAGTATCTGATCATCTGTTGAATGTCTTGGCTGTAGTGCTCCCTGCGGACATGCTGCTGCACATAACCCGCAGCCGCCACAGGTTAAGTCATCCACAACCGCTTTTCCATCTTTTACAGTTATTCTGCCGTATGAACACACTTCTTCACATAAACCGCATCCTCTGCATAGATCCTCTATAACCTTAATGCTCATGATATCCTTTTGGATCTCTCCGCTGTGAAGCAGTCCCATAGCCCTTGCTGAGGCTGCCATTCCCTGAGCAATAGACACCTGGATCTCTTTTGGTCCTGATGCACACCCGGCTACGAACACACCTCTGGTATGGGTATCTACAGGACGCATCTTAGGATGCGCTGGTCTGATAAATTTATCAGGACGTCTGGTCAGTTTCAAATCACTGATTATATCATTTACTTCACTGTTGGGTTCAAGACCAACAGACAGTACTACCAGATCCACTGTCTCATCCACTATATCTGCTACAAGAGTGTCCTCATAAGTTATCACGGCTTCCCCGTCAACTTGTTTTACTGATGCCACCCTGCCGCGTATGAACTCAACACCTTTCTTCTGGTTTCTTATGTAATATTCTTCGTAGTCCTCTCCACCAGCCCGAATATCAATATAATGAATACTTACATTAGCCTGAGGATTCCTGTCTTTGATAAGTCCGGCATTCTTAATAGCTGCCATACAGCATATTCTGGAACAGTATGGATTTCCTACCAATTCATCCCTGCTGCCCACACATTGTATAAAAGCTATACGCTTTGCAGGATGACCATCATAAGGGCGCACTACCTGACCGTATGTGGGGCCTGAGGCATTGAGCATCTGTTCAAGTTCTATACTGGTGATAACGTTTTTAATACTCCCGTAACCGTATTCAGGTTTTCTTGCGGCATCAAAGATCTTATATCCGGTAGCTACGATAACAGCTCCGACATTAAATTCTACAATGTCTTCTTTTTGATCAAAGTTAATGGCTTCCGGTTCACAGGCTTTTTCACATAACTTGCAACCTACACAATGCACAGGGTCGATCACAGCTATATGCGGTACTGCCTGGGACATAGGTAAATATATAGCTTTATGCAGGCTTAATCCCCTGTCCACTTCATCCGGGACCTGTATCGGACAGACTGACTCGCACAGTTCAATGCAGCCTTTACATTTTGATTCATCTACATATCGTGGTTTGTGCACCACCGAAACCTGAAAATCTCCGATATGGCCTTTGATCTTATTGATAGTGGAATAAGTATGCAGTGTAATATAAGGATGGTCTGCCACTTCGGTCATCTTGGGAGCTAACACACACATAGAGCAGTCATTTGTAGGAAAAACCTCATTTAACCGTGCCATCCATCCGCCTATACTGGAATCCTTCTCGACAAGATGTACCTTGACTCCACTATCTGCCAGATTAAGAGCGCACTGGATACCTGTTATTCCACCGCCAATTACCAGTACATCTTTATTAACAGGCACGCTTTCAACTGTAAGAGGAGTAAGATTTCGCACCCTGGCTACTCCCATGGCGATCAGGTCTTTAGCTTTCTGTGTAGCATAATCATAGGAATCTTTGTGTACCCAGCTGCACTGTTCTCTAATGTTTACTATCTCTACCATATACGGATTCAGACCTGCTGCCTGAGCAGCACGCGAAAAAGTGATCTCATGTAAAAGTGGTGAACATGCAGCTATTACGATCCGGTCAAGCTTATGATCCTCTATATCCTGTTTTATCTCATCCTGACCCTGATCACCGCAAGCATAGATAATGTTTTTTGAAACTACTACGTCAGGTAGGTCCCGGGCAAAGGTGCAAACTGATTTAACATCCAGATAACCTGCAATGTTACTGCCGCAATGGCAAATGTAGATTCCTATGTGCATGTGATTGATATCTCTATGTTAAGTTTGTATCTTTCTTACTGTGTATATTTTATAAAAGTATATCGAAAGTAGGAAAGTCAGAGCTTTCCTAACTTTTTATGATCTTTGTGTTTGTTACGTACTTTTCAGTAAAAAGTTTATTCAAGACATTGATGGTCATGTATCTGCCGGAGTTATTCTATCAAAACTCACAATGTGTTGATTACCCCGGATATTACCACAAAGTTATTATGTATTATTGAAATATATAATATAGTTAGAAAGTGGGGGCATGAACATAAGTATTAATCCTAAAACTGGTATTATCGCAATTTCATTTTTCATAATGTTACTTAGTCTAATTCTTCTTATCCACTCTCCCGGCGTTTTAGCACAGGATCTAAATAACACTTCTTTTGATTCAAACGATCTACTGCACATCGAGAATGATGAGAAATCCTTAACTACCAAGTTCGAAGTAATAGGTTCGGACCCGGAGGTAGTTTTTCATAAGCCAAAACAAGAAGAAGAACCAAAGCTTTCTAGCCAGAGCTTTGAAGTAGAG
>MZXQ01000028.1 GCA_002926195.1 Candidatus Methanomarinus sp. HR1
CATGTTCACTCACAAAGGAAACTGAAGTGATCTAACTATATTGCGGATTTTCTTGTAGTACATAATGTATAACTTGATGTACTCTAGAAAATCCGAGCGTTAGCGAGGATTTTCTTGAGTTTCACTTATATCACTATCTTTTTCAATGACCACTTCAGGCCATAGTTTCACATTCGAATGAATAGTAACATTGTCCCTTAATACCACTCGTGGTCCTATGACAGTACCTGTCTCCAGAACACATTTGCATCCTATCTTTGTAGAATTATCGATAATAGCTCCTGAAATACTGGTCTGCGTGTTGATCTCAACATCATTGAAGATGATAGCTGATAATATCCTGGCTCCATCTTTTATTACACAATTAGAACCAATAGAAGTATAAGGACCTATCAGTACCTGATTGCCTATGGTGGTATTTTCCCCGATCATAATAGGTCCGACCAGAGCTGAATCGGATCCGATCGACACTCCATTTCCTATATTGACAGGCCCGAGAACCCGTGCACCCTGGCTATTAAAGTGACCGTTGATCACAGTGCCAGGGAGTTTTTCGAGTTTCCATTTACATGCCTGCCTGTATGCAGACGAATTACCTATGTCAGTCCAGTGACCTCTTACCAGATATCCGTTGATCTTCTCGTTATTATGCATCATTTTAGGAAACAGGTCTTTAGCAAAATCATAATTATTATCAACTGGTATCAGATCAAGAATACCTGGTTCACATACATATATTCCTGTACTTGCAAGATTGCTGAATATCTCACCAGAACCTGGTTTTTCAAGGAATCTATGTATCCTGTTAAATACATCCATATCAGCTATACCATAATCTTTCGGATCTTCGATAGGCAACAGTCCGATAGTAACTCTTGCATCATTGTGTTCATGGAAACGATATAATTCTCTTAAATTAAGGTCCATTACATGGTCTCCGCCAATAACAATGAAAGGCTCATTTTTTAATAGATGCTCTGCGTTCTTAATACTGCCTGCAGTTCCATGTTTGATCTTATCTCTGACATATTCTATATGAACACCGAATAGCCGTCCGTCTCCAAGTGCATCCTGGATCTCGTTTCCTTTATAACCAATGGTTAGTACGATCTCATTAAATCCTTCTACTGCCAGGTGTTCTACTAAATGTACCACAGAGGGTGTATTTAGAATCGGAATAATGGGTTTTGGACGGTCGAATGTTAAAGGGCGTAAACGTGTCCCCTCTCCTCCACACATAATACAGGCTTTCATTGTTTCACTTCCTCTTATCCTTACCCTTTAGCAACTCCAATAGGTTTGACCCTCACTACTTTTCTGGCAATATCAAGATCATGCACCACATTCACCACTTCACTGCTTGATTTATAAACATCAGGTGCTTCTTCGGCCAGCATTGATGACTGTGTAGCCTTTACAAATATACCTTTTTCCAACAGCTCTCTCTCCAGTACCTTGCCATTGAACCTGCGTTTTGCTTCGCCTCTCCCCATAACCCTGCCAGCTCCGTGACAGGCTGAGCCAAAGCTCAATTCCATAGCTTTTTTACCACCATGCAGGATATAGGATGGTGTACCCATACTCCCCGGGATCAGGACAGGTTGTCCTACTGACCTATATGCTACAGGTACATCAGGATGACCTGCAGGGAATGCTCGTGTGGCTCCTTTTCTATGTACATATACCTGCTGTTTTACACCATCGATCTCATGTTCCTCCAGTTTTGCCACATTGTGTGCTACATCATAGACCAGGTCCATACCAAGGGCTTCACTATCCATCTTAAATATCCGCTCAAAAGTTTCCCTGACCCAGTGGGTAATAACCTGCCGGTTTGCCCATGCATAGTTTGCTCCGGCTCCCATAGCTTTAAAATAATCCTGGCCTTCACGGCTGTCAGTAGGAGCACATGCAAGCTGCTTATCAGGAAGATCGATACCATATTTCTTAACAGCACGCTCCATAGTACGCAGGTAATCAGTACATATCTGGTGGCCGGCACCGCGGGAGCCGCAGTGGATCATAATAGTAACTGTTCCTTCCCTGATACCGAATGCTTTAGCAATATCAGGATCATATATCCTGTCAACCTCCTGTACTTCAAGGAAATGGTTGCCGCTGCCAAGAGTACCGAACTGGGGTTTACCGCGTTTATATGCTTTATCGCTGACTTTAGAATAATCTGCCGTATCAATGAATCCGCCATCCTCGCAGTGTTCAATATCAGACTCCACGCCATAGCCTTTTTCTACTGCCCAACTGGCTCCTCTACTGAAAGCTTCATCAAGTTCTCTATCCGATACCCTCAACTTGCTCTTAGAACCCACACCAGAAGGGATGGCATTAAATAATGCATTTACCAGTTCCTTAATTCTGGGTCTGACGTCCTGTACATTTAAGTCAGTTCTAATAACACGAACACCGCAATTAATGTCAAATCCTACACCTCCGGGTGAGATTACTCCATCCTGTGCATCAAAGGCAGCCACTCCCCCGATAGGAAACCCATAACCAAAATGAGCATCCGGCATTGCCATGGAATATTTTTTTATACCCGGGAGTGTAGCTACATTAGCTGTTTGTTTGAGTGTTCCTATCTCAAGGTCATTCATAAGTTTTTGAGATACGAATATTCTACCCGGAACCCTCATTTTATCCTGGAAATCCATTGGTACATCATAGATATTTTCTGTTACTTTTTTAACAATGTCTGCGGTTTGTTGAGTCATAATAACAATTCCATATTTTTCTAAGTAGTATATTCAGCATTAATACGCACATAATCATAGGTCAGGTCGCATCCCCAGGCCGTTGCACTCCCGCTTCCGAGATCGAGATCTACGATAATGAAGATCTCTTCAGATCCCATT
Organism: Candidatus Methanomarinus sp. HR1; assembly: GCA_002926195.1. GTDB lineage: Archaea > Halobacteriota > Methanosarcinia > Methanosarcinales > Methanocomedenaceae > Methanomarinus. The sequence goes on from MZXQ01000028.1 coordinate 2,871, forward strand.
ATTTCTTTGAGATCCGCGTCAAGTGTTTCCATTATCTGACCATTTTCCACCAGTTTGACCTGCGATGACTTATCAGCAAATGCCAGACTAATGCGCTCTTGGTCCACTTGCGCACCTGAATATCCTACTGCTGCTACTACTCTGCCCCAGTTGGGATCTTTACCGAAAACTGCTGATTTGACCAGAGGTGATCTGACAATTGTTCTTGCAGCTAATGCAGCATCGTGATCATTTAAACCTCCGTTAACCCTTGCTTCAATAAGATGGGTTGCCCCTTCGCCATCTTTTGCTATTAACCTGGCCAGTGTGATGCATACATGCTCAAGCCCCTGTTTGAACTCATCAAGATCAGTTGGACCTGATCTACCTGTGGCAGTTATCAGGACCATATCATTAGTACTGTTATCTCCGTCTACTACTACCATATTAAAGCTCTTATCAACAGCTTTTTGCAGACAGTCTTTGAGTGTTCCGGCATCAAGTTTTGCATCAGTATAAAGAAAGGAAAGCATAGTACACATATCAGGTGCGATCATACCACTGCCTTTGGCTATACCGGCAATATGGGTACCATCTGATAGTTCCACTGCAGCTTCTTTGGGAAATGTATCAGTGGTCATAATAGCTTTTGCAGCAGCAGTACTGCCTTTATGATCTTCATTCGATTTCCTGATCAATTCATCGAATTGTGACCTGATAAGATCCATATCAAGTCTTTTACCTATGACACCAGTGGATGCCACCCCTACCGAGTTCACTTCAATTCCAAGCTTTGCAGCAGTTAACTTTGCCATTTCTTTTGCATCTTTCAGTCCAGGAGTGCCGGTAAATGAGTTGGCACAGCCGCTATTAGCTATTACTGCTGCCAGTTTTCCGTCTTCGAGGTGCTGCTGTGTGATAACAAGAGATGGGGCAATTATTTTATTGCGGGTGAATACTCCGGCTGCACTACCCTCGGCCCGGATTACTGCAAGACCGTTCTTACCTTGCTTGATCCCACTGACCTTAACACCTGCTACAGCACTTATACCACCATTAATATCCTTCATCTATTCTTCATCCATACTATTTCCATTATCAGATAAGGATAATCCGGCAATTACATTCTGGCGGGTAATGATACCTACAAGGTGTCCATCTTCCACTATGGGTATCCTGTTGACATTATGTTTGACCATCTTTGATGCCACAGCTTCAAGACTATTTTCCGGCGAGGCAGTTATTACAGGTTGGCTCATGATCTCACTTGCCTTTTTTATTCCTACATCATCCAGTGCATGTTTGGCTTCTTCCCAGTTGATCAGTTCCCTGATCGGTACTTCAATAACCTCAAACGGGCTGGGGAGCCATAGCATGGTATTCTTCTCAGGTACTTCCAATAATTTTAAAATATCTTTTCCTGTAATTATTCCAACTACCTTATCGTCATGGACTACAGGTATACCGCTGATCTTATTTTCTCTAAGTAATTGAGATACATGCTTAACCGGATCATCGGGACTGCAACATATCACATCTTTTGTCATTATTTCTTTGATCTTCATTATGATCACCTTTTATGGGAAAAGAGCAGGGGTCATAAGTCCTGCTGTTTCGTTTAAACCGAATATCAAGTTCATATTTTGTATAGCCTGACCTGAAGCTCCTTTAACCAGATTGTCTATGGCAGATACTACAACCAGCCTTCTATTTGACGCATCCATCTCAAACCCTATGTCACAAAAGTTAGAACCCCGAACAGCTCCAAGTGATGGTATTCCACTAAGAAGCCTGATAAAAGGCTTGTCTTTATAGAACGTCTGATATATCTTGGTTATTCGATCTATATCAATATCCTCTTTAATAAATAGATGGGCAGTGGTTAAAATACCCCTCACCGATGGAATCACATGAGGTGTAAAGCTGATCTTGATACTGCTATCCAGCCGTCCGAGTTCACTGTGAAGTTCCGCCCCATGTCTATGTGTGGTCAGTTTGTATGCCTGGACATTCTGTGACATGTTGGGATAATGAGATACCCCGGTAGGTTGAGCACCTGCTCCTGATATGCCGCTTTTGGAGTCAAAGACTGAGAGCTCTATCATACCCTGTGATGCCAGCGGTGCAGCCGAAAGTATTGCTCCGGTAGGATAGCACCCCGGGTTAGCAACCAGTGTTGAGTATGCTACTTCAGGGTGTAGTTCAGGTAATCCGTAAACCGCATTTTTGGGTGCTTTATGTGCCAGGTTGTATACTTTCTCAAAAACATCTACAGGCAACCGGTAATCTGCACTCAGGTCTATCACCTTAACTTTATGGTCTAATAGCCGGGGTACTATATCCATAGCTGTTCCGTGAGGAACTGCAGTAAATACCACATCACATTGTCTGGCTACTTCCCCGGGATCGATGTTCTCAAATTTCAAATCAGTAAAACCTCTTAGATGTGGGTGGGTATTGCTTATGGGTTCGCCGTCTTTCCGGCGAGAGGTTATACATATAATGTCTGCTTGAGGATGGATTAATAGTAAGCGCATTAGCTCACCGCCAGTATATCCGGATCCTCCTATAATCCCTATTCGTATCATGATATCATTGCACTTACTACTTTTTGGGATAAATAGTATTTGCTCAATTACTTCTTCTCCCAAATATCCTTCTTAAAAATATCATTATCCTATACCTGATAGGCAGTGATTTTGAAATAATTTTTTTTGTAGATAAAGCATCTAAAAAAAACCGGAACTTACTTTTAGTCTTGATCAGGTCTATAAAGGTCTCATTATCCATAAAAAACGCAATAGGTTTTTTACCAAATTGCTCTTTTACGGCTGTTGTAATGTGTTTATACTCTCGTTTCCAGTTAGTGATAGAGTGAAATCTGGGTTTGAGTGTGTCAATTGTAGTAATCAGGTTAATGCTACCACCTTCGATCCCGATTATCCAGTTAGTCCATATTTCTTCCTTTCCGAATATGGTCAGCATGATCAGTGTATTATCAGGCGCAGCACGAAATATTTTTTTAACTGTATTGTACTCAAGTTTTACCAGCCAGTGCAATCCGGGAGGATATCTGAGTATACCCTGTCCCATTTCATTTACAATAGCATCCTTTAATGTGAATAATTGCTTGAGATAATTATCCTCAAAGTCAATAATGCGCGAAAATTCTGAAAATATGTTGCGAATAGCCGGATACGATATTGCATAGACCACATCTACATCCATCCGGTGATAAATTGTCTTGATAAGATCAGGCATGCTTTGATCTTTGGTAAACAGGTCCATCAGGTTTGGCCGGCTTCTCCCCAGGGAATCAATGATCTTTATAGGTATATTGTCTTTATGTATCACGGCAATAGTTGTTTTAGGTGTACCCCGGTGAAACAAAGCCTGATAGAAGTTATGCCATTGTTCTACACTCCAATCCATTATCTTCGGATTCTCACTGATCATTGTCAAACCGCCTCAAGGATTCTTACACTATATGGCTTAAGCCTTATCCTGGGACCTACCACTCTATCAATAACTGCATCAGTATATACTAAATCAAGATCCACTTCTTTTTTACTATTACCTATATTGGCAAGAAACATAACCTGTCTGTCATTTGAAGTATGTACTGTTACTTCTATCTGCGGGTCCGGACAATCGATCAGTCTGGTAAGCCCGGCTGCAGATGCAATGCTGTCTATTACCCTGGTAAGACCTGCCTGATTATGTTCGCTTATATGTGGAAACAGGAATCCGATCTGGATTATACTACCTCTTCCTACGGATGTCTGGTAAATGATCACACCCTCATCAACTGCCAGTACAGGCTCACCGTTAAAAAAATGAACATTACCAGGTGTCATATCATTAATAGTGAGTTTGTGGATTTTACCGCTGGCAGGTAGCATATATTTGGCAATAATGTTGCATTCTTCCATATTTTCATCCAGATGCGGTACTGAGGGCCCGATTACAAGACAGCCACCGTGCATGGCATAATCGAGAAGTTTTTTTTGAACACTCCCGGTCATAAAATCAAAAGTGGGTACAGTTACCATCCTGTATGATAAAAGCTTATCAAGCGGCATTTGTGTATCTCCGAGTGTTACTGCATATTTTGCCATTCCAAATCCATGGTAGAGTGCATCCCATTGCAGGGAATATTCAAGTTGTATAATATTATCAAATCCAAGCTCTTGTTCATTAACATATTGCTCAGGTGTAATATTGCCGATCAGCGGGATAGGAGTAAGTAAGGATGAGGCAAGTTCAAGACGGGCATAGTCACGGTTAATAAGCAGGATACCTTCACTCTTTTTGGTAAGGTTTGCATAATCGATCCTCTTGATTAATTTATTCAGCATAGTATAGAACTTAAAATGGTTTTTTCTAACACCTCCGAAACGGTCAATTGGACTGCCCACCCATCGTTCCCGTTCTACCAGCATGTAGAAATTAATACCGGCAATACCGTGCATAAGTGCACACAGGGTAGTGAACTGCGCATCTTCGAGCATGATAGGTTTTACCGGAAGTGGAAGTGCAATAAAACCGGATGCAAATTCAGGTATAAATACTGCGCTGCTGGTACCACTTAAGTATTCTACACATTTTTTTACCTTATGATATTCCTCTTTATAATAGTAAAGGTCAAAACCTACCACATCAACAATCTCTTCCATTTTTACCAGGTTATATGGCGGCTTCATGGAAACTCCTGGTAAATTATGGTATAACAGTGTATTAACTTCTCGTTCTCGCAGCATATCAGCAATGCGTTTAATACCGTACTGGAGGTAATACTCCTTATATTCGATCCAGTCCAGGTAATATGGCAGATCGTCAACCTGTTTGGCTAAAAAATCCCGTGGAGGCGGAATACTGTCAAATGATTCGTAATTTGATTTATAAGTACGGTTCAGATAATCAATTCCAGTGTATTTCTCACATAAGAATTCCCGGTACAGTTCAAGTGCACTCGTTGAATAATCATGGTCATAGGGCTGCGTACGCAAAAAGAAACACATCTCGTTATCTGCCTGCACTCCAGTGATGCAGCCATTGGGATGTAGATGTCTTACTATGATCGGACACACACGATCAAAAAAGATGGCTACTTCATCATAGAATTTTTCAGATGCATAACCCGGAACAGGGAACATGCGAGGCGGTGATGGAAACACCACAGGTGTACCTTCGGCTGTTACTGATTGTATCTCAGGGTCCAGTACAATACGTTTGGGAAATCCAAAATAGGTAATTTCCGAATTAACATGTGGGCCCGGACGCAAGAGGACGTTTAAATCTTTTTCTTCACATAAAAATAGAAAAGCTTCAAGGTCATGAGAAGGATTACTTTCTCCAAAATCGAACTGACCTCGTGCAAGTTCATGTACACTCCATGGAACATAGGTACATATGGTCTCAAATCCCATCTCTTTTACTTTATCCAGTATCTGCGACCAGAGTGCCCTATCAAGCCGCCAGTAATGAACACTACCTCCTACCAGCAGTACCTGAATGCCGTTCAGATGGAATTTCCCATCATTAATTTGCAGAGCCATATTTATATCTCTAATCACGTATACCGATATACTCACGTAGATTTGCTATCCCTATTTTTTTGGAGAGTTTATCGATCATTGATGAATCAGTACTTTTTCCTATATCAAGTTGAGCATAATAATATATAGTTCCGAGCAGTCCCATATTTTCCAGCCGTCTGGATGAATTTGTTACAGTGATATCATTATAATACCTGACTTTACCTACTTTACCTATCCTCCTGCTGAACTCAACATCTTCAAGCAGTACATTTTGATATCCTCCACACTTACTGTAGGCATCTTTACGAACACATGTGATAAAGCCGGGCAGGGTTGTGGTCAACAGTTTATCCCGCATCTCAAAATAGTGGTTAGCAACTTGCTGTGCAAGTTTCACCTGCTGGGATTGCTCAGAGAAAGTAAAACGTGTAGAGAATGCGACAACATCCGGATTGTTGATGAATTTATCATACATCCATGCCAGGAAAAAACTCGGTAATTTAGTATCAGCGTCAACAAATACCAGGTATTTACTATTGTCTGAGGTATTTAATGCACCCTGGTTACGACCATAGCCGATACCATATATATCACATTCGACCACACGATCAGTATATTGTCTTGCGATATCAGGGGTTTTATCAGTACTTCCGCCGTCTGATACTATTATCTCATAAGGAACATTTGTGTTCTGGTTTGAGAGGGTTATAAGAGTGGCTTCAAGATATTTTTCTTCATTTAACGTAGGTACAATTATAGAAATTTCGGGATCCATATGATTATATATGTAGTATAAGGTATTGATAATTTCGCTTGAATCCCGTTTAGGTTACTGCCCTTTGTATTATGCCAAAGATTCTTTTTCTTTGTCAGGTATATCGTTACTGACCATATCAATGGCTTTTAACAATTCATCTCTGTGATGATTCAGACTGTTGTTCACAATATGAAGTGCCATTTTATCCGGATATACTGTTATCAGCTTTTCATAATGGTCAAGTACATTATTCGCTACTGTAAGCCAGCTGGTGAATATCCTTATTATGTTCTCATCATCCTGGTTTATGTTTTGTTTTTCCATTATATATTTTGCTCCCTTATTTTGATGATATCGATGATATTGACGTGCCCATTAATATCATGCATTATTTTATAGAAGGTATAATATATAACTGTATGGATATTTCTATAAATCTCTACTTTTTTAAAAATTACTGATCAGGTCGGTAATAGAATAAAAACTATTTGCTAAACAGAATATCCTTCACTGCATGTGAATAAACATGACACATCTTACACTCTGTATAACTCTCATGTATTTCTTTATGTGGTAACCCGTGACAGGAATCACAGGTTGGCAGGTATGCATGCTCAGGATGGCAGTAGATGCAGCCAAGATCATCGTGTTTTGTCTCGCTTTCTTGCAGTTCATCATCTATCTGCTTATGGCAGGCTGCACAGGTATCCCGCCAGGTGCCTGTTGTAGGTAATTCCATAACCACAGGATCATGTGCATCATGACAAACTACACAGTCCTCATATGTTTGATTGCTGGTATGTGGTGCATGACAGTCATTACAATCAGGGATCAGTGCATGGACTGTATGGCAGTATGTACATTCAAGAGTATTATGTAATGTGTGTCCTGATTGTAGTGAAATGCTTACTTCTTCATGACAATATCCACAGTCTTCACTGGCGACATCATCCGGATAATCAATCTGCTGCGGCATATGAGCCGGGTGGCAGTTAATACAGTCATGATAGGTAAGATCAGTTCCATGCGGCTCATGACAGTTAATACATATTTCTATCTGTCTATGTTTGAGATGGCAATAATCACATTTCAGATCAGCATGTCTACCAGGATTTTCGTTGAACTCATTCAATTGCTTAATGTGACAGATGCCACAATTATTCTCATATGACTGACTACCGGTAAAATTCAAAGGACCATGAGCATCATGACATTTTTTACAGTCAGGAAGGGAATTACCATGGATAAGGCCATGACATTGTGTACACTCCGGTATATGGCCAAGTTCACTGTGGCAGAAAGTACATTCCCTATCATGTCCAATGCCTTCTGATAATGTAGTAATTTGATCTGTCCGGTCTTCATTATTTACTATGTCTTCATTATCTTCCTGTTCGGTCCGGATCTGGTCAGTTTCATCCGGAACAGAAAGACATCCGGATCCTGTAGTGACCAATACAATAATACTGGTTAAGATAAGCACATTTAGAACACTGAGAGTAGGCTTACTTCTACGCCAAAAAATGATACATGCAAGCAACACCAATATTGATAATCCCAGCAGGCTATGTCCAAGGTGTTCAGATATAATAGAGTCAGATTCGATTGAAAATTCGGCTGTTGTTATAGGGCCCCATTTATTATCACGTTCCATTGAGTGAATAATAATAATATGCTCACCAGGCTCAAGTTCGCTGACATTGACACTGAACTGTGCATCTTCTACCTGTTCATCGAAAATTCCATCAACAGGTTCTAATGATATGCCATCTCCGGGCTGACCTTCAATATCTATGAAATACTCCATAGACCTGACCTTCATGTTCCAACCGGCAATTGCAGTAAATGATGTTGTTAAATATTGAGCTTTATCTATCTCTTCAGATGTTACATTCATATTGATGATATATGGTGTTAATGGCTCGAACATATTGATGACATGTAACCCCGGATAATCTGCGGCGTGACACCGGCTGCAATCCTCTACCTGGCCGTGAACCTCATCACTAATATCCACTGCATTGAAATTCGGATCCATTAGTGCAACATGACAGTCTTCACACTGCTTTGGATATAAGTAATCCGGCGGATGCCTTCCCGGGTCAGTTCCATCTCCATGACAGGCCCAGCAGGCCTTGTTAATATCACTGATGAGATCTTCATTACTTATTGCATTAGCATTAAGTTTGTCGTGACCGCCTAACCGGGAGTGTACTGCACTGACTGCTGAAATGTTAAATCCATTACTGATCTCATGGCAGTATACACAATCCGAACCTCCATCCAATCCCTCATTTAATAAAGGCACATGGAATGTATCAGGAGTTCCACCTATAGAGAATGTGTCGTCAATATGAAGCTGACTGGTATTATATCCACCCAGTATTTCATCATCTTCAATTCCATAAAGCTCTGAGATCACTTTTACATCTGTTATAATTGCAGCATCATAAGTAATCCCATTAAAAACACTATCCAGTTTGGCTCTGACTACAACAACATCATCAATATCATGTCCATTAAAAGACAGATCTTCTTCGTATTCAATATAATCTCCTTCATGAGAGATATACTCCTCTACTACACTACCGTTTTTGGTTAAAGTCAGACTGGCCTGCTTGCCGTCAATGTCTACTTCATTTACCATTAGTTCAAACCCACCACCAAGTTGCATTGTCTGGTTGTAGCCTTCTTTTAATACAAAGTCTTCAGGGCTCAGTATCTTTTGATCAGGTGTATCTTTCTCTGAGAAGTCCAGTAATACTTCTACATAATAAATAATCTCATTATCTTCATCCTCATCTTCATCAAGTACAACATATCTTTTTTTTTCTATTACATAATTATCCATATGACAGGCCCAGCATGTAGAATCATTATTCTCGGGATGAATGCGCTTCCAATAATGCGCTTTTAATGTAACAAAATTCGTGTTGTTCATACCGCTGAACACTGAGATCAGGTCTAAATCCAATACTATACAATCAACCTGATTGTTATCCGAATCTATAAATTCCTCTTCATAAATATAATTTGTACCTTCATGTAATACAATATCTTCAAGTAACAGATCATTAAGGTATAATTGGAGATGCGCACTGTCTCCTTTAACAGTCAGATCCTGGAATATCAAGAAGTAACGGTTGCTTAGGTCCCATTTATCACCAACATACAATGTTTCCTCCCATTCTTCATCCGAGAGGGTGGATACATTATCTGTGGGGTCAGGTGCATTACCCCAATCCTGAGCATTATCCAAATCAAGATGACAATAGATACAGCTAGTAGTATTTATCAGATCATCCGTAGAACCGTAATGAGATACTAATGAAGTGTTTGAAAGCACAATATTTTTTTGTGGATTAATTATACTATTAACATGACATTCCGGGCAGTTAACTGCAGTAGATACATTTTCATCTATCTCGTCTACATCTTTAAAATGCTCATAGATCATAGGTTCATTATAGATAGACTGTTTAACATTATGACAGTCCATATTACTACAGTTCCTGGGAGATAACGGATGTCTTCGGGGTGGTTGTGTTCTTGATAATTCTTCCTTGTAATGACATCCCCAGCATACCATATTGATATCAGAATAATTACTACTATTAAAATCTCCGGTTATATTCTTATGCACGCTATTAAAGAATCCTGATCTTGTCAGGATCGGGCCATTCCAGTTAGGGACTGTTAAGCCTCCACCTTCCAGATGACAGTGAGTACAATTAATTCCGTGATCTATCTCACCGGGATTGGTGTGGCAGATAAGACAATCTCTGGCATTACCAAGTGATATGTTCATAAAATCATGACAGTCCAGACAACTATATCCTTCCTCAAATAGTAAATGGTGTACATCAACAAGCCCCGTAGTATGGCAGATCCTGCAATCATCTTCTACCAACGCCAGTGAACCATTAATACACAGGAATATTGTTAATAGAGCCACAACGGTATATACCCATTTTCGCTTTATTATTCTCATTCACATCCATCTATTTATTTAATTGTTTTTCTAATACATGCTGTTTTCATGTATATAACAATGACATTACCATGTTATACTCAAAAAAATCCGAGCGTTAGCGAGGATTTTATTCTTAATGTTATTTCCAGTATAAAATAGGTATTATCTGATATAATTTTCGATTTATATTGCTGGAAATTATTGTTAATATTCAGATTAGATATCCTCTGTGAATTAATATAATTTAAGAACAAAATCCTCCCTTCGGTCGGATTTTCTTGAGTATATTATCTTACAGATTATATACTATAAAAAAAAAAGGAGGGATTTTAAATGAATAAATCCCTGTTTTTAGTATTATTTAATTTCTGATTAATATTACCGCATCTTGCGACGGTTCAATTACACTCAACACGAGTTTATTGCTCAATACAGAGTCATCACCGAGGTTTTTCTTAACATATATGTCTAAATTACCTGTTGACGACGTTACCTCGAATGTAATCTCATTATCAGATATAGTCGTAGGAGTTATTTCAACATCACCGGCGAGTACAGTAACAACCGGAGATTCATCACCCTGGGCGCTTGTGAAATCGATACCTGTGATTGTGGCAGTTTTACCTACTTCAACCGGGTTAGTAATTTCAGACGCAGTAGGAACTATTAGATCTCCACCAGGTGAATCACCCATTGATGTAATGGATAATGCAGACATTACTGTATTTTGAGCCTGTGCACCTGGTGACATGTCATACCATCCGTGACATCCCCAGCAGTCCCAATCACTACCAATATGACCATATCCGTCCAAACCTTCGGTATTGTTATAGTCGTACTGGATAATGTGAAGTGATCTAACACCATGACAGTCTTCGCATTTTCTTATATCCAATGCTCCAGCTTCTCCTGAGTGACAGAGATCACAACTAACACCAGTTCCATGGTGAGTTGCTGCATTTGTGTGAATATTTTCTCCACCTGCTTCATGGCAAGCTTCACAACCACCGATCTTTAATGTACCGGATTGATAAGTGAAACTTGTATCAGGAGTTACTAATGATGGTTCATAAGTTGGGATTTCGTGTCCGTCATTATAGTCATCAATGATACTGCCATGACATTCAGTACATATTCTATCAATCGCAGCCTGAGTCACGTGATGAGGTGAACTTTCGTGACATACCACACAGTCTCTGGTAAATTCGAGACCCTGATCATTAACATTATGACATTGTGTACATGTATAACCTTCATCAATTAACAAATGGTGTCTGTCCACAAGGCCGGAACTATGGCATTCTCTACATTCGGGTTCGGTAAATTCACCAAATGCAGTATCGGGCAGGCCGACATTCTGATCAACCGGTGGTGGTGGAATATCAGCAAAAGCTATACTGATGGCCATCAACACAGCTACAACACTGGCTAAATAGACTAGTCTATTAAATTTCAAATTTTTTGCCTCCTTATTTTTGTTATATTGTTTTTCTTTAAGAATCTTTGATATTAAAGGTTTTCGATATTATTTTTTTTAATACTTTTTCCTATAGTTAATGGTAATAAGTAACACTATCAAACAGATTAATAGGCCAAAACCCGGAATGTCCTTTTGAGTCTGTGTAGATATATGTTCCGGTGTCTCTTTGATTGTTTGTTCTTCTATACCTCCTCCACCAGCCTGGTCTGCAACTATCTGCTTACCAGTAACTGCAAATGAAACAAAACCAGATGTGTTAGATATGAAGTATAGTTTTTCAGCATCCCGGTTTATCAGAGTAGTTGTAAGCTTATCCCAGTTTCCACTATTGTACCGGTTCATGGTAATAGTCGTTTCATCAATATTATTCGCGGTAATCCATGATTTTTCTACATAGAATTCTATTACAGGATTATCGATATTTTTTGATGTGGCCCAACCCTGGTTTCCAGCCCAGATATTCAGGTTTTTATATATATTATCAGGTGCGGCAGTATCAACAAGTGTTGAAGTATTTTTAAGTATCTCCACTTGTGTTGCAACTGTTCCTGAATTGGTCAGACCTGTGAAATTAATATATCTAATTATATTTCCTTTGGAATTATAAGAATAGCTTACTTTTGTATTCTTATTAACAGATTCTCTTTGAATTTCTTTGATATCAATATTAACAAAAGCTTCACCTGAGGTGCCTCCTCCTCCACCACTGCTGCTACCACCACTGCTGCCACCATTAGTATTATTATTGCTGTTATCAATCAGTATCTCATCCTTTTTTATAACTGTTATTGAATAAGATTTCGTATCGTTTGGTGTAGTTGCAGTGGCATTAATTGTATTACTACCGGAAACTAATGGGACAGACACTGAATATTCCCAAACTGGACTTTCACCCTGAACAGTAGCCGTCTCTCCATTAACTGTTACATTTGGAATTAAATTTGTCTCTACCCAACCTGTAACAGTAATATTACTTGTATATACAATAT
>MZXQ01000205.1:0-378 GCA_002926195.1 Candidatus Methanomarinus sp. HR1
CCGGGATTTTTGGAAATAACATCAACCTATTATCTCGCCCTTCTTGCCATGGTCATCATCGGGGCCCTGCTCATTTTCCGCAAATGGGAGCCGGAAAAAGCCCTACTCCTCATATGGTGCATTGTCATGTTCATACTCACAACAGGCCAGAACCGCTGGTTCTATTACTATTCTGTCAATGTAGCCATTCTCAGCGGTTTTATAGGAATTGCCTTCATTGATATCACAGGATTAAAGGACCTACCAGTGCGCTTTAGAAACCAGGTTTCAACCCCACAGGGCCTATCTGATTTTATATCATCCAACCTCCCCCGGCATCTGTTGACCATTTTTATTATTACAATAGTAATAATAATGGTATTTCTCCCCAACTTCAAT
>MZXQ01000205.1:428-1341 GCA_002926195.1 Candidatus Methanomarinus sp. HR1
AGCGCCCACCAGAAGGCGAGACATTCGATTATCCTGACACTGCCTACGGTGTAATGTCCTGGTGGGACTATGGCCATGTAATAACCTACTTTGCCCACCGCATACCAAACGCCAATCCATTCCAGTCAGGTATAGGCGGCGGAGAGAATAACCTTCCCGGGGCATCCACATTCTTTACAGCAGAGTCAGAAGAAGAAGCCAGCGAAGTTCTGTGGAACTTAAGCTATAATGGTGATAAACCAGGTTCTAAGTATATCGCAAGTAACGCGTACATGGCATATGGCATAAACGATGTAATGGCCGTATGGACAGGTGATACAATAGATTACCGGGTTGAAGCTGTAATCTCAGGTCAGTCCCAGTATATCTTCGGACCAAGATGGTATACTAATATGGAATCGCTACTGCACATTTTCGATGGTAGTGGTTTAAAACAGTACCGGATGATACATGAATCAGTACCAAACCCCTATGCCCGCGGCGGGAATATGGAACAATCCTGCAAATATATTTACAATGTTATGTATGATGGCAATATTGGAATAAATAATACAGGCTTTGTGAAATTATTCGAGGTTGTTCAGGGTGCCGTTATTAGTGGAGCAGCGCCGGACGGTCTTGTAGTTACTATCTCTAATGATATCAAGACCAATCAGGGTAGAGTATTTACCTATACCCAGACCACTACTGCCGCAAACGGCTCATATAGCCTTATAGTGCCATATTCTACACAAGGTCCTATTCCAGGAGAGACTAACTTTGATACTATGCCCACAGGGCCTTATACTATCACTGCCGGAGGTATATCCCAGGCATTGGATGTAAGCGAAGAGGATGTGTTAGCGGGCAGGTCTGTTACAGTTGATCTTGCTTCAGAGTAACTGTCAAAATTCGGAATATAAGGTTTTATATC
>MZXQ01000205.1:1375-2353 GCA_002926195.1 Candidatus Methanomarinus sp. HR1
ATGGATCCGATCACAGCAATTATTGCACTGGTTATCACCGGTATCGGCGTTGGGTTTGCCAGTGGACTACTCGGTATTGGTGGGTGTTTTATTATGGTTCCGGTGCAGTACTGGATATATACATCTATGGGATTGTCCCCTGATATCGCAATCAGAGTCGCATTCGGAACAAACCTTTTGGTTGTGCTGCCAACGGTGATAAGTGGTGCTTATGGACATAACAAGAAGGGTGCGGTGTTCTGGAGGGCTGGAATTGTTCTTGGTATTACAAGTGCGATTGGGGCGGTGATCGGAGCTACGATTGCGGTACAACTACCTGGAGCAATCCTCAAGGTTGCATTTGGTCTGGTGATCTTTTTGAGTGCTATTAGAATGCTCACAGCAAAGCCGCCGAAAATAGATGAAAAATTAAAGGATAAGCCAATTCTATGGGCCGCATGGGCCTTTCCAATCGGTATTGTGTCTGGTATTATTGGAATTGGTGGTGGTATTATAATGATCCCTATGATGTTAGTTGTGCTAAAATTCAGGATGCATCAGGCGGTTGGAACATCAACAGCTATTATGATATTCACAAGCACCGGAGGAGTGATCGGTTATATAATTAACGGACTTGGTGTCGAAGGTCTCCCGGCATATTCGATCGGGTATGTGAATTTTAGTTCATGGTTTGTGCTTGCTGTAACAAGCGTCATGATGGCACAGGTTGGTGTCAGAGTTTCCCACAAAATCCCGGCAAGGGAGCTTAAGTACATATTCATCGCTGTGATGATGTATTTTGGATTGAAGATGCTCGGAGTTTTCGATTGGCTTGGACTGCCAATATGAAATCCGAATATGGACGGATTCTTAGATATTCTTTGTGCAATGTGGCATCTGAGTTTACCATATTCAACTAAAATAATTCGTCCATTTAGTATCCACTTTAAATCTAAGGGTAATTAATATCTCTTTAAGAATCATGATAATTTAATAATT
>MZXQ01000027.1 GCA_002926195.1 Candidatus Methanomarinus sp. HR1
CTATAAATACACCTCAATTCTCAATCTAAGAAATATTACAGAATATTTCGTATCCACTTCAAAAATTATATTATTTTGACATATGCAATCAATTAAGGAATTTTAATCTGTGTAAATCCGTGTTAATCTGTGTCTGAAATAATTATTTTTTGACTCTATCAAGATTACTTTTTTTTCTATAAAATATGTAATCTTGGATAATAATCATAAACAATATACACCTCCTTGTTAGAATGTTTTTTTTTTAGACACGGATTTACACGGATTTACACAGATTTCTCAAGAGACATTCATAATATGACATATACTGATGCTGCTTTTATGTATCTTGCTGCCATGCAACATCCTGATCCTGTGCTCTATAATATACTTCCATTCTTTGCTTTCCCGTGTAGATAGTAGCCCAGATATATTCGCTGATAAATTCCTCACCTACATTAAATACCTCGTTTAATACATTGATCATCCCATTATTATCAACTTGGCCTTGCCGTAGTAAATAGGAAAAAAACAACGCTTTTTGCTTTGTGACATAGTTAAAACAATCAGCTGAAAGCAGAAGGATATGAGATTAACGAGGATGATCTGAAACACCTTTCTCCTGCTCGACATGAACACATTAATCCCTACGGAAAATATGAGTTTAATGTTGAGGAAGAGTTAAACAGAAAAAGTTTACGACCATTGCGAAAGGGTTAGTGAGGAGAAACCGTTGTTTTTTTCCTATTTACTACGGCAAGGCCTATACACGCTTCCGAAACCCGAACTTGAGAAAATAAGCCTTGTTTCACTTATCTAACTAAAAGAACAGTAATATTAAGATTGCTATCATGGTAAATTCCCCATCCAACAGTAAGTCTATCGATTTGCCTATTTTTATTCCTTCCTTAGTAAGATACAGGATATACCAATATCCATATACAACTGAAAAGATCAAAATTAAAAAAAAAATGTGAAAAAACGTATAAGAGAATATAACCCAGATAATGAGAGTTGAGTTCAGGAGAAGTAAAAGTTTTTTAGTTTTATTTACCCCCAGAAATACAGGTATTGTAATTACATTATTTAACATATCGGCTTCAATGTCACGGATATCGAAAAGAACTGTATTAATAAACATTTTAACAAATATAAAAAAGAATATCGAATAGATTATGAGAATATCAAAGGAATGAACGATTACTGGAATAAAGGTTCCGCATACAGCCCAAGCCAAGGCAACTGATATACTTTTTATGCAAATGATGTCTTTAAACCTAAAATTTGCTATTTTTATACTATAAACTAACCCAACAAAGAAAGGAAAGAAAATAACAAAAATAGCAAAAATGGAATATAAAAGCGATAAATAGAGGGCAGCAAAGGAAGATATTATAATTGAAATTATTAAATAGTGTCTATTTTTGTTTGTAAATTTTGCTCTATCCACCAGATTTATCGAGTCTTCTTTTATGTCTGTTAATTTATTGATACTATACACAGCAAACGTAATAAAAGAGGAAGCAAAAAGTAAACCAAAATCAACACTTATTCCGTAAAGCAAAAACGAAAAAAAAGGCACTGAAAAGCCAGTCATTGCAATGAATAATGAACTCACTGTTAAGAAAGAAAATAAATTATGGACTTTATTTATTAAGTTTTTGCCAATGCTCTTCATGTAGATTTTGGTTATTTTACACTTTTTAAAGTTATATCTACAAAAATATGGGTTTGTCAACACATGCAAACCACAACAATGCGCAATAATCAATGCAATTCCTTTGTCAAATGCGGTTCCAACTTCAGCATAGTTGTATGTTATTGGTTCGGCTTTAATTTCTCCTTCTAATTGGATTTTTGGTTTTTTGAATTCTTCGGTAAATAATTTTCTCATATCTTTATTTTGTAATATTGTAGTTAAGCTCACACAAATACCCCCATGGAAAATTAAAGTGCACCCAAAATATCGATCAGGTAGTTAGGCAACGATCGACGTTAATTTAAAACTCTTTATTATGTTAAAAATGTTGTGGCCTATTTCTGAATTCAGAATCTTTCCATTATTTAACTCAAGTAAATAATAGATAACAAAAAGATTTGTTGGAGTGAACCCCTTCCAGCGGACAGGTAGTTAAGCAACTATCAACAACGAAGTGAAATTCCTTGATGACTTATTATATTAAAAACGTTCGTTTATAGCTATATTTTAATTAAATAAAAACCATTGATATTCAGATAAGTTTTTTTATAAAGTAGTAAAAAACCTTAAATGAGCCTTAAGACAGGGATATACAAAAAGGATATCTTGGTCTTGAGTTCCTGCCAGAAATTGCCAAGACCTCGGGGATTTGAATATCTTCCGGAGCTGCAGCACAGATAGAGGAACTATAAGGATCTCAATGACCTGGCTTATTTTTAAGGAGAACAAACCGGCACATTTTGTGCTGCACATAAAAAACATAACGTGGGTATTTTTGACTATCCCCGCAAAAGGGTAAAGTAAGGTCTTCTTCTGACTCCTGTTGTGCAGGTACATATGTTTAAGATGAACTGTTATCATTGTCTCGATCAATCCAAAACTCAGCATAAACTGGATAATGATCTGACACCGCAACCGTTTCATTGTAGTTCAGCCCATATTCGGTGTCGAATCTGAACACTCCGGAATCATTTGTATAATCGAATGCGTCTGTGAGTATAATGCGGTCGTATGTGGCCTTGTCGTAGTAAATAGGAAAAAAACAACGCTTTTTGCTTTGTGACATAGTTAAAACAATCAGCTGAAAGCAGAAGGATATGAGATTAACGAGGATGATCTGAAACACCTTTCTCCTGCTCGACATGAACACATTAATCCCTACGGAAAATATGAGTTTAATGTTGAGGAAGAGTTAAACAGAAAAAGTTTACGACCATTGCGAAAGGGTTAGTGAGGAGAAACCGTTGTTTTTTTCCTATTTACTACGGCAAGGCCTATACACGCTTCCGAAACCCGAACTTGAGAAAATAAGCCTTGTTTCACTTATCTAACTAAAAGAACAGTAATATTAAGATTGCTATCATGGTAAATTCCCCATCCAACAGTAAGTCTATCGATTTGCCTATTTTTATTCCTTCCTTAGTAAGATACAGGATATACCAATATCCATATACAACTGAAAAGATCAAAATTAAAAAAAAAATGTGAAAAAACGTATAAGAGAATATAACCCAGATAATGAGAGTTGAGTTCAGGAGAAGTAAAAGTTTTTTAGTTTTATTTACCCCCAGAAATACAGGTATTGTAATTACATTATTTAACATATCGGCTTCAATGTCACGGATATCGAAAAGAACTGTATTAATAAACATTTTAACAAATATAAAAAAGAATATCGAATAGATTATGAGAATATCAAAGGAATGAACGATTACTGGAATAAAGGTTCCGCATACAGCCCAAGCCAAGGCAACTGATATACTTTTTATGCAAATGATGTCTTTAAACCTAAAATTTGCTATTTTTATACTATAAACTAACCCAACAAAGAAAGGAAAGAAAATAACAAAAATAGCAAAAATGGAATATAAAAGCGATAAATAGAGGGCAGCAAAGGAAGATATTATAATTGAAATTATTAAATAGTGTCTATTTTTGTTTGTAAATTTTGCTCTATCCACCAGATTTATCGAGTCTTCTTTTATGTCTGTTAATTTATTGATACTATACACAGCAAACGTAATAAAAGAGGAAGCAAAAAGTAAACCAAAATCAACACTTATTCCGTAAAGCAAAAACGAAAAAAAAGGCACTGAAAAGCCAGTCATTGCAATGAATAATGAACTCACTGTTAAGAAAGAAAATAAATTATGGACTTTATTTATTAAGTTTTTGCCAATGCTCTTCATGTAGATTTTGGTTATTTTACACTTTTTAAAGTTATATCTACAAAAATATGGGTTTGTCAACACATGCAAACCACAACAATGCGCAATAATCAATGCAATTCCTTTGTCAAATGCGGTTCCAACTTCAGCATAGTTGTATGTTATTGGTTCGGCTTTAATTTCTCCTTCTAATTGGATTTTTGGTTTTTTGAATTCTTCGGTAAATAATTTTCTCATATCTTTATTTTGTAATATTGTAGTTAAGCTCACACAAATACCCCCATGGAAAATTAAAGTGCACCCAAAATATCGATCAGGTAGTTAGGCAACGATCGACGTTAATTTAAAACTCTTTATTATGTTAAAAATGTTGTGGCCTATTTCTGAATTCAGAATCTTTCCATTATTTAACTCAAGTAAATAATAGATAACAAAAAGATTTGTTGGAGTGAACCCCTTCCAGCGGACAGGTAGTTAAGCAACTATCAACAACGAAGTGAAATTCCTTGATGACTTATTATATTAAAAACGTTCGTTTATAGCTATATTTTAATTAGAAGCAATCAAATTAGAATGTAATCTGGTGTTTCTAATTTGATAGTCCGATTATAACCCACCACTGTATAAAAAAATCATACACTTCTTTTGATTTATTATAGTATAAAATAATAATATTAACACAAAATATTCCATATGCCCAATTAATAAATGGAATCAAGGAAAAAATCGATAGCATAAGCTATAATTTCAAATGAAAACTTCATTCTTGAATTAAGGTTGTTTCAAGATTAGATAAAATTCTCAAAAGCGTTTGCAGGTTCAATATTGTTTGCTAAATTTATCAATACCAACAGCTGGTATGTAATGAAGTTTAACTTCACATATAGTTCTCTACTTTCGTCAATTATACGCCTAACATCAAACTTCACTGTATTTTTTATATGTCCATGTATCCTTTCACACTCTCATCTGAGAATGTACGATTCCGGGAAGGTT
>MZXQ01000204.1:0-510 GCA_002926195.1 Candidatus Methanomarinus sp. HR1
TATAATACTATAATACTATAATAACCAGATTACATCAGGTTCAATTTTGAAGCATTATAGAACGTATCTGTGCCTTCTGTTTTTAAATAATCAAGGAAATCTTCGATTTTTTGAGAGGTATTTTTTATAGGTTCAAGCATTGGTATAAAAGACTTCTTACCTCTTTCTGAAATTTCTTGCATGATTCGTTTATTTTTAATGACTATGAAGCTCCAGGGCTGCAAATTAAAGCCAGATGGAGCATATTTGGCACAATTAATAAGGAATTTAATATCTTCATCAGAAATGGTGTCATCTCTATATTCACGCACACAACGTCGAGTTTTAATTATTTCTATTATATTTTTCATATTTCTCAACCGAATATAGATATTCTTTTCAAGTTAATAAAAATATCTACTATTGTCGCGTTAAACATACAATACCGCTGGATATATGATTTGACACAATCCCATTTTAAATCCATAAAACAGTGCTCTTAAGATATCTTCCATAGAATCAAACTTATAT
>MZXQ01000204.1:544-4098 GCA_002926195.1 Candidatus Methanomarinus sp. HR1
CAAATAGTGCCCCTTTAGTAAATTATTTTGATTCAAGAATAAAACAGATGATTTTTGGTTTTGGATGGATAAAAACGAAAAAAGGAGACTCTATTATAATATTTTTACGAAAATAAAAATAAAATGAGATGGGATATAAATGAAAGACGGAACAAAAGAAAATGATAGAGTCTACTGAAAACGGTTAGGTTTTATTCTGACGAAGATGGGGTATATACTATAAAAAAATCTTAATGAGCCCCTAAGGCTGGAACTTTTACATTATATTATCGGGTATTGCTGGCGATACCGCCTCAACTTCCAATCTCATCAATTTAATATAAATAAAATCATTATTGTCTAAAGGATATTTTTTAATATATTTATCAACGATTTCATCAATAAAATCTTCACGTAATCCTTCGGGTATTTTTTGAGTATAAGGAAGCCAAATTGTACGAATCCATGCAGATAGTTTTTCTTTTCGTGTGTACCAATCTATTGGGATTAATTCAACACGTTTTACTTCAAGACCAACATGTTCCAGCCAATTCCTATATTCTTCCGGTCCAAAAAAGCTATAATGAAAAGAAAAATTAGTAAAATATCTATTCCATTTCTTAATTTTAATTATTGTTTCCAAAACTTCTAAAATTCCGGCAGCGTTTCCTCTTCCACCCATTAGGAGCATTACTCTTCCAGAGGGTCTCAAACTCCTTTTAATCCCATTAAGTACAGACAAATGATCAATAACCCAGTGAAGGGTATTATTTGAAAAAACAATATCAAATTCACAACTGAAACTCAGATAACTTGCATCCATTACCTTAAAAGCAATATTTGGAAATCTTCTTGATGAGAAAATTTTCCGAGCGAAATGGATCATTTCTTTGGAATTATCGATACCTAAAACAGAACCATTTGGTAATTGTTTGGCAATTTCAGCAGTAATCGTACCATCACCACATCCAATATCTAGAACTCTTTCATTTCCTTTTATGGCAAGTTTCAATATAAGTTCTTGAGCTAATTTTTGTTGTTCAGATAACCAACTGCTGTAATAATCTTCTGGATTCCATTTATACATGTTTTTACTACTTTTTACAATTATATAATTCATATGAACATTCTACTGTATCGTGAAGAATCAATTGATGATGTTAGACGGATTAAACAGCGGAAGGATATTACATCAAGATTTTTGAGTTATGTCCTGGCTGAGTCACGAATTTTTGGTTTATACTCTTTAGCTTCTTCCAAATATTCACATTTGATGCGCTCCGCCTCCTTTATCACATACTCTTCATTTACAGTAAGGATGGTTCTGTCTTTCATCACGATCTTCCCATCAATGATAACTGTTTCAACATCACTGCCAAGTGAGCAGTGAACTAACATGTTTTCTACATTACCCAGTGGCCTGGTATGGGGTTTTGAGAGATCTATCAGTATTATATCAGCCCGCTTATCCCTCTCGATAGATCCTATCTCCTTCTCTAAGCCCAGTGCACGTGCACCATTTATAGTAGCCATCCGCAACAGTGTATGAGAGTTAATTATTGTGGGGTCCTTATGAGTTACCCGGTGTAATAAACTAGCTGCCCGTATGGCTCCAAGCATGTTCAGGTTGTCATTACTTGCAGCTCCGTCTGTTGCCAATGCCACATTCACTCCTTGTTTTAGCATCCATGGCAGGTCCATAACCCCACTTCCTAGCTTCATGTTGCTTTCCGGATTGTGCGATACGGCCACATTATATTTTTTTAGTATATTCTTCTCCTCATCAGATAACCAGATACAATGTACTGCAATGGTCTTCAAATCGAGGAGGCCGATAGATTCTAAATAATTAATAGGGGTTCGCCCCTGCTCCTTCATTATCAATTCGACTTCATAGGGTGCCTCTGCTACGTGAATCTGTATTGGTGTATTCCACTGTCTAGCCAATTCTATAATATCTTCCAGGTAACTTTTACTACAAATGTAAGGTGTGCATGGCCCAAGCATGATCTTAATCCTGCCATCTGAAGCATTGTGCCATCTCCTGTATATCATCTTAGCATCATGCACTTGTTTTTCTATAGGTTGAAGGATCTCCTCTGGGATCCACCTGTCTGCCATTTGAAGAGCATGGATTCCCCGTATTCCTATCTGCTGGAATGCTTCGCAAATCCGTGGATTCAATCCATCCATAGTCAGTATTGTTGTAGTACCAAACCGGATTGATTCTATACACGCCAATAGTGATGCGTAATATTCACCCTCGAAATTTTCTTTAAGTAAGCGTTGATTACTTGTGTATAATATGGGCATAAGCTGGTTAAATACCCAATCTTGCAGTGGTTCGTTATCGGCACTCCCTTTCATAAGTGACTGCCAGAGATGTGAGTGGGTATTTACGAATCCGGGGAGTACAGCCTGTTTTGATGCATCAAGTACTATGTCTGCTTGGTATTTTGAGACTAGCTGATCTGTTGGCCCTACATCGAGGATCCTACTTTGGTCTATTACTACAGCACCGTCTTGAATAACCCGACCCTGTCGGTCCTGTGTGAGCACTATTCCATTACGTATCAGGATATCTACCATTTGTATATCACCATCTAAAAAATGATATCTTTGTTGCTATTTAAAGTTCATAAAAGGTATAAATTTTTGGGCAACGCACCAAAAAGGTAAAATATGGAGTGCACCCTAAATATCAATTCTCTTCTTCACCTTTTCCCACGATTCTGTGATTAAAAAACTCTCTTCCATATTTTCCACCATTTCAATGAATTTTTTCATGGGAATAGCCAATGTGAGTTCATTCTTATCCACAAAAGGCCGTGCAGAGACATCAAACATCCCAATAATGCCTTTAGGTTGATCTGAATCAATCTCAAGATAAGGATACTGTACGATGGTAGCACAACCTGATCCAAAAGGTGAACGTACCCCGTCCACATCTGATACATCAAAACCTGTCAAAGTGAAAAGACCTGAAAGGACGTCTGGTCTGGCATAGAAGATAACCACATCTGGCTCATCCGATTCTTCCATACGGTCCCACCGTTTGAACACTATGAAACGGGATGGAGCACTGAAAGAAGGGATGTTTTGGTATAATTCCTTTGCAATTTCAGGTGATTTCTTATATCTTTCACCCTCAAGCTCACCCTGGATTCCACAGGAGAGGAAGAATTCGAAGTTTGGCATAATTTTATCTGAAAATCCCATATATCTTTTACCACCCGGGCAACCAATTGATTCGCTGTTAAAACACAATGAGGTGCCCTTACGCACCTTCGACAGCGCATTTATTACGCACCTGGATAAAGAATCGGGACCCTCCGGTTCAGCGTGCCTTTTTTCATCGGTGTAATAGAAGACGATGGGAAGCTCTGCATTATTAAAATACTTTTTCCATTGTCTAATGAATCGTTCTTTTAGTTCCATGTCCATAGATTGACACTCCTGTTTGGTGTTATTTTTTAATATTCTATGATATTATTAATTTTTATTTGTAACTATTCAGGTATCCCTATAATTAATTTATCCTTACAGGCCGTCCGGCTTTGGGACAAAATTCACTT
>MZXQ01000204.1:4119-4445 GCA_002926195.1 Candidatus Methanomarinus sp. HR1
GGTTCTTGTTCTTTTAACCGTCTCTTTATTACTCAATGGATAACTATAGACGGAATCTCGAGAAATAAGAGCAATTTTATAATTAAATTGAGATCAAGACGTTTGAAACTAACTGGAGAATTGAAGGAAAATCAAAAAATTATTAGGATATACTGACATTATAGAAATATTTATAATCAATGAAGCTTATTTCGATTTTTATTATTATATCAAATATAACTTGATATATCGAAAATGCTTCGCATTTTCTAATCTTCGGCTCTTTCGAGAGCCTCAGTCAATAAAATCCGAGCGATAGCGAGGATTTTGTCATAAATCGCGGTGTG
>MZXQ01000203.1:0-538 GCA_002926195.1 Candidatus Methanomarinus sp. HR1
AATCGATTCTATACCAATAATGAAACCCGATGCAGATCTAATAATAACCGGTGCAAATGAATTATTGACACTGGCCGGACATTCATCAGAACCAAAAACAGGTAAACAGATGAAAAATCTGGGTATTATTGAAAAGGGTGCTGTGGCAGTTTCCAAAGATAGAATAATTGCCTGCGGGACTTTGGAAGAAGTTACAGACGAAGTATCGATAAGTTCCAATACTGTAGAGATAGATGCAACCAATAAGGTTGTGATGCCCGGTTTTATTGACTGCCACACCCATCTGGTATTTGCAGGCTCCAGAGAAGACGAATTTGAACAGCGATTAACGGGTGCCAGCTATCTGGACATTCTTCGATCAGGAGGCGGAATACTTAACACGGTCCGGGCCACCAGGGCTGCCAGTAAGGATGAACTTATCAAGAAATCATTGGGTCATCTGGACACAATGCTAGCGTTCGGGACCACCACCATCGAGGCCAAGAGCGGATATGGATTGACGATTAAGGATGAATTAAAGCAATTACAGGTCATAAAA
>MZXQ01000203.1:576-4166 GCA_002926195.1 Candidatus Methanomarinus sp. HR1
TGAAATGCTTCCGAACATGCAGGGTATGGCAGAAAATTGCGACATCTTCTGTGAACATGACGTATTTGATCTTGCGCAGTCAGAGGGAGTGCTGACTGCGGCTCAGAAACTGGGCCTTAAATCAAATATTCATGCTGACCAATTAAGCGATATGGGCGGCGCACAATTGGCGGCCAGGCTGAATGCTACCTCAGCAAGCCACTTAGATTATATATCCGGCACAGGTATTGAAGCAATAGCAAAAAGCGGGACCATTGCAGTGCTGATCCCGGGTGCGTCGTTCTTCTTAGATTCAGATACATATCCGCCTGCAACTGACATGATATCCAGAGGTGTGGCCGTTGCACTGGCCACAGATTTTAACCCGGGTTCATGTCCTACCGAGTCAATGCAAATCATCCTGACCCTTGCATGTATTAAAATGAAAATGTCGCCTGCGGAAGTGATTAATGCAGCTACCATAAATGCGGCCCATGCCATCAACAGGGCTGGAACCATCGGAAGTCTGGAAGTAGGAAAACAGGCTGATATATTAGTATTGGATGTCCCGAATTACCAGTCCGTACCATATCATTTCGGAGTAAATACTGTTGTGACTGTCATAAAAAAAGGCAAGATAAAAGTAGCAGTAGTGAAAGATAACAATATCGAGAATGTATAGCAATTTAGAGTGTTGAGTTATGGAGAAGCTGCATAAACAAGAATATATTGAAGAATTAGTAGCGAAATTATCAAATAAAGTTCTTACTGAAGAGTTCGAGTGCTACGTTTATGGAATGGATTGGAGTCCAAGGACTGTTGAAGAAATTTATCCGCCGGATGTGGTAATCTGCCCAAAGACTACGGAAGATATAGTGATTGCCGTAAAAATAGCATACAAGTATGGAATTCCGGTCACTGTTGGTGGGGGGCTTACCGGTATGGCAGGTGGGGCGGTCCCGGTTTACGGAGGTATCTATATAGATTCTACCACCATGAATGGACTTATAGAGATAGATGTAAAAAACCAGACTGTAAGAGTACAGGCTGGAATTACGTTACAGGAAATTAATGATACACTTAAGAAATATGACCTGTGGCTGCCTCATCTGACAGAATCAAAATGGTCATGCACTATCGGTGCTTCTATAGCTTGTGATAATGATTCGACATTCGGTATGCGATACGGTAAAATACTCAACTGCCTTCTTTCTGCACAGGTCGTTACAGGTACGGGTGATGTATTGGAGTTAGGCCATAGAAAAGCACATTTTACATCATCAGGATATAAGCTCAAGGATTTACTTGTGGGAAGTGAAGGTACACTCTGCGTGATTACCCAAGCAACCCTCAAAGTAGAGCCGATACCGGATGTACGTTTAGTAGAGATGCTTCTTTTACCATCTATGCAATCTGCAGTTGATCTGTTGTCTTCACTTCTGAAGTCGGGTTTGAGTATTGAGGCTGCCCATATTAACTGTAAAAAAAGACTGAGGTTCTATACACATGCATACCGAAATAAATATGGGAAAGAGCCTGATGTACCTGACTGGGCACAGGCTCTGTTAGCAGTAACTTTTGCAGGCGATAAGGAAGTAGTATATTTTCAACGAGAATATATGTTAAAAAAATCGAATAAGTTCAATGCACAGGCTATAGAGGAAAGAGAAATAGTAGAAGGGTGGTGGACGAGCAAGCACACACTCAGGTTTGAGCCGTTCAGGCAAAAATGGCCTGATTCGCAAAGAGAGAAAAAATTCGGTGCTGCAGACCCTGGCATACCGCCCGGAAGATTAGAGGAGTTCTATTTGAAGTTTATAGATACAGCAGAAAAATATGATCTGGATATATTGGGAATGAATGTATATCTGGAGCACCCGAACAGTCTCGGGCTCTCACTCTCATGTGCGGTATTTGTAGATTATAGAGTGCAGGAAGAAGTAAATAGATTCAGAAAATATTTTAAGGAATTGACAAAAACTGCTGTTGAGTTTGAGGGTACTATGAGCACCTATATGGGTGATACGAACCTGAAAGTGCAAAATTTAGAATATGAGCATGGAAAAAGCACGGAATATATGAAGAAAATAAAACAGATATTTGATCCTAAAAGTATAATGAATCCTGGCAAGAAATTCACAACAAAAATTGAGTATGGGAGAAGGTAGCATTGCTTCTTGAGGGTCTTGAAAAGTTCCGTAAGGATATAGAGACTTGTTTTGGTACTTCGTGTAATTTTTGTGAGAGAATGTGTCCGGTATATCAAATACAAAAAAGAAAGACCCTGACTGCCAGGGGACGAAATAGAACAATACTTGGAATTCTATACAACAAGCTCCGGCCATCTGCTGCAATGACAGATACTGTCTATCAATGTACTATGTGCGGGGCCTGTGAAAGATGGTGTGCACTGCCAGATACCGCAATCTTCTGCAATTTNNTATGAGAATATCAGACGGTATGGCAACCCCTATGGTGATAAGAATAAATATGCATGGTTGGAAGGCCAAAAAAGCAATGAAGATAGCAACACATTATTCTTTGCCGGCTGCACGTATCCTTTGAAGTCCCCGGATGTTTTGAAATTAATAATCAAACTTCTGGGAACTGATTTGAAGATTATGCCAAACGAGCCTTGTTGTGGCTCTTATTTATTAAGAACCGGCTACAAGAGTATACAAATGCAGTTATCGGAAGAGCTGCTGAATTATTTAGAGAAAGAAAAGATCAAAGAGATAATCACTGCATGCCCGGGCTGTTATTCCACGATTAAAGGTTCTATTGATAATAGCAAATTAAGCTCAAAGGTGCAAGTTATTCATGCAACAGAAAGAATAGCAGAAAAATTAGAGGAATTAACAGGAAAGAGAAATAAAAAAGATAAATTATTAACAAAAGTCACATACCATGATCCCTGTCATTTAGGACGGTTGGGTGGTATTTTTGAATCTCCACGAAAGATATTAAAATGTTGTTGTGAAGAAGTAATTGAGATGGAACATAACAGGTACGATGCTAATTGCTGCGGTGTTGGTGGAGGTGTGAGGGCATCATTTCAGAGTCTTTCGGAAGATATTGGAAAAAAAAGGATTGAGGAAGCCAGGAATACCGGTGCTGAGATTTTAGCTACTGCATGTCCTTTCTGCGAGTTACAGTTCAGATCTGTTGGCGGTATGGAAGTGAGAAACGTGTTTGAATTATTATACAGCTATGTAGAATCTGAAGTGGAAAACTGAGCACTGTGCTAAAAGAATAACTGCCTTAGACCCTGCAATGACAAGCATTATTATGATTAAAGCTAATTAAAAAGTATGAATCAATCAATTACCATAGATGATATATATCAGGAGTTAAAAACAATAGAGCAAAACATGGTAACCCATGAAGATTTAGATGCATTAATTGACACTGTTGAGATTATCAGTAATCCAAAAACCATGGAAGGTATTCATAAAAGTGATATGGACATTAAAGAAGGACGAGTTAAAGAAATATCTTCAGTAGATGACCTCATTAGCGAGTTGTGAAATATGACATGGGTGGTCATGAGAACAGATACATTTCTCGAATCCCTTAAGACCGCAAAAAAGAATAAAGATGTTCTTGCAGAA
>MZXQ01000026.1 GCA_002926195.1 Candidatus Methanomarinus sp. HR1
TGGTGAAGTAGGGTATCGTAAACCTGATAAAAGGATTTATGATATTCTATCGAATAGAATTCAATCGCCCCTTTCATGCTGTGTTTTTGTCGATGATAGTTCAAAAAACCTTCGTCCGGCATCTGATATAGGTATCAAAACAATCAGGTTTGTTCGGGGAGAATCGAATGATGATTTTTCTGCCGATTTTGAAATTACTGGTTTTACAGAATTGCCACAAGCCATAGAAAAAGTATCTAAATAAACACAAAACAACAGATAACACAGCATATACGCTACGGGCTAACGCCCTTAACCTTCGAGACATTGCTCCCTTCGGTCGCAATGTGGCAGTTTTTGACTATCCCCCCGAAAAGGTAAAGCAAGATGAAGATTGTTTCTGAACTTTCTAGATTATGCCGAAGTATGCTTGGGTGTATGTAAACAGAAATTGAATGGGATTTAATTTCCAAACGAACCAGAGAGGCGCTCTTGGTGAAGAAACAGAACGGCACGAGACTTGACAAAAATCCGGATATTAAAATAACAAGAAAAGGCGAAAACCTGCGCTGGCACTTGCTCTATCACAACGATGAGGAGCCGGTTGATCATTCGTTATATAGTCAGCTGCCACAAATTGGTATTGTCGATCTTATTGGATTTGTGCATCAGCAGACGAATTGCTTCTCAGTGTTTACGCACTTTGTAGATCGCTACGCGAAACAAAGCGCTGATACTAAACGTCTTATCGCCTGCCTGACTTCCTTTGGGTTGAATATTGGTCTTTTGAAAATGGCAGAAATCTCTGACATGTCCTATCAGGAAATGGTGAGCGCAGCGCGCAATTTTGTCTTCCTTGAAAATCTCAAAAACGGCAATGATCTTGTCACCAACGACATGGCAAAACTTCCAATTTTCAAGTACTTCAATATTGAAGAAGAAATAATCCATGGCTCAATCGATGGACAGAAGTTTGATACACAGGTTAACACCATTAATTCCAGACACTCGCCTAAATATTTTGGATTGAAGAAAGGTATTACTTCCATAACGCTTATTGCCAACCATATTCCGGTCAATGCCAAAATCATTGGCGCTCATGAGCATGAGAGTTACTTTGTCTTTGATCTCCTGTACAACAATACGTCCGATGTCGATCCGCATATTCTTTCAACGGATGATCACGGAACAAACCAAGTCAATCATATGATCCTGGATGTCTTTGGCTACCAATTTGCTCCTCGGTATAAAAATCTTAATAGCGATACCAGGGATATTTATGGCTTCCACGATTCAAGCTTCTATCAAAAAGACATAGTAAAACCTATTCGCAAGATCAATAAACAGCTTATAGTGCAGGAATGGCCGAATATTCAAAGAATCCTGGTTTCGTTAGCGCTAAAATCCACGACACAAAGCACAATTATTAGAAAGCTCAGCTCGCATCTGAGGAAAAATCGGACGAAGAAAGCCATGTGGGAGTTTGACAATATCATTAAATCGATCTACATCCTCAACTATATTGATAGGTTGATTATTCGGCAGGGTGTGCAAAAAGCCCTTAATCGTGGGGAAGCGTATCACAAATTGAAGCGGGCGGTATTTCATGCACATCAGGGAAAGTTTCGGGTCAAAACAGAGTTGGAACAAAATATTTGGAACGAATGCGCCAGGTTTATCACCAATAATATTATTTACTACCAAGCGTACATTCTCTCGGCCCTCCTCACGCAAAAAGAGAAAGCAGGCAGAAAGGAAGAAGCAGACCTCATTAAACGGATTTCTCCTATTGCCTGGCAAAACGTCAATTTACTCGGTCGATTTGAATTTCATAGGCAGCAAAGCGTAATCAATATCGATGAAATGATTAGCCTTCTTGAACAGAAAATCGTATGGCAGCAACTGAAAGTAACCGAAGAAGTGCTAGCTTAAAAATTCCTGCTTTACCTTTTCGGGGGGATAGTCAAAGACTCCCATGATGGTAAAGAATGGCAAAACAACGAAGGACCGGTTAAGGCCATGCTTGAAGTTATGGTTAAGCATGACAATAACGGAGGTGTTCCAGCATGAGCACCTTACATCCTCATACTCCTACTCAAGTTAATCCGGTAAGTGACAGGATGTTCCATGAAAAAAAGAAAAAATTAACATCCTTTTTGTATACCAATAAATAGAGCCACTTTTTTTATAGATAATTATTTTTCATTAATAATTATCTATAAATCTAATATTATCCTAAAAACGTTTTTTTTTGTATTTTTGTGATAAATTTATACAGGTCACTTTCACAAAACGGCATTTTTAAATTAACATTGTAAAATAAATCGATTTGTTCTGCTATGTGTTTGTTTTTTTGTTTGTTACATACTGTATAGG
>MZXQ01000202.1:0-1795 GCA_002926195.1 Candidatus Methanomarinus sp. HR1
TGGATATGGCAGCTGGAGGTTTCTTATATAGAGAACGGCGGAAACATAAGGTTATACGTCTCTTTGAGAATGCATATGAACAGCCCCGTCTGCGCCTCACCCAATGAATTTGGTGACATCCACAGGCTGAAGATCACATAATGGGATGAGCGCAGGAAGATATGTGGTGAGTTACTGGAAACGATTGTCTGATGATGTTTTTGAGAAGTTCACCTAACATCCAATTCAATCTTTTTTCTTTTTATCAATAATTCTACATATTGATCTTCAGACATTGGACAGTTGATCAAATCTTTTAATTCGACCACATTATCCAAGCCGAGTTGTTTACGCATCACCGATAATAATTGATCGCCATACTCCTTTGATCCATGACTTAGTTTTGTATGGATTTTGGTCTGCTTTCCATTTATCACAAGAAAATAAAACGTATGATCCCGTTCTTTGGCTATAAAGCCTTTTTCTTTCAGAGCGGAATCAATTTTTCTTGTTTTAATCTTCAATCCCAACCCCTTCTATAATTTCTCGTAGTTTGTATTTCAGTTTTTGACCGTCCAAACTTAGTTTGTCGTCTGGTGTGTTGGCATATTCTTCCCACAGTATACAAAATTCTTCTTGGAAATCTTTTTTACATTGTTCTAAATCCGATGCAATAACCAATATCTCCAATCTTTCGTCATATAACGTCCAGAGTCCGTCTCGGAAATTTTTTGTAACATCGATCGGATGTTTTAGTTCGAATAAATTTTTTTTCCATCTAATTCTTTTAAATAGAAAAATTTTTGAATTTTCCAACTCATTTATCTTTTTCTGATAATTAAGTTCATAGGTTGATCCATAGTTTTTTAAATTAAAAATTTTATAAGGATATTCTAACGTAGGCGCAATTTCAATCACTTTTTCCGATTCAAATGGAACACTTGGATGTTTAAGCACAGGTGATGTTTCTGTTAATCGACCGTTTAAAATTTGTATAGTTCTTCTATTAATTGTGTTAATACAATCATTTCTTTCTTGTAGTTGTGGAACTCCAAATCCCGCAGTAGTTCCCACTTCTCTAAATGCAGTAACATCAATCATTAAACAATTCCTCTAAGATTTCTTCAGATTTTCTCTTAATAGTGGCATTCGTTTCAATTTTTTCTATTATTTTACCTACATCCTCGGAATTGAAATTAAAGTTAAAATCTGCCACTATTTTTCCATCATTTTCTGATCGAAAATTAATTATAACCAAAAAATTTTCGAATTTGAAACGTATGCTACCACCAAGCTGATAGTCCTCTGAAAACAATTTTTTAAATTTTTCATCATTTGGAGATAATATGTTCTTTAAACTTTTTCGTTCTGTTGTAATATTATATAAATAGTTAAATCCGATGGCGGTATATGGTGTTTCTGGAAGTTTAGTAATGTATGCCTTGGCGATTTTGGACAAAATTTCGATGTTTTCTGAAATATTCTCCTTGATAGATATCTGAAGTCTTTCCGGATCTACGATAAAAGTAAAAATATCGGTTTCAGTTACTGAAAAAGCAGGGGTATGCACAAAATTAACTATCTCTCCTGTAAGTATTTCTTTCTGCGTTAACCACTCCTTAGAAACGATTGTTGGATTGTGATTCTTTGCCAGAATCACAATATTTGCACTATCCAATGATAACTCCATTCATGTTCACCTTATAGTCCTATAATTATATGTTTATTTGTTTTTACATATCACCTTTGCGATCTAATAATAAAAAATAAAATTTATACTCATACTGTTAGCTTTAAAGATCAAAAGAGTTCCCAT
>MZXQ01000202.1:1870-2293 GCA_002926195.1 Candidatus Methanomarinus sp. HR1
GGCATTGGAGCCAATATAGTCTTCCAGTGAATGTTAAGACTGCCATTAGAAGAACAAGAACCCCATCTGTATTGTAAATCAAGTATACGTATGCCATCAGGGTTAACACCAAGCATATCTTTATAGATATTCACCCGACCTTCAATAATTGGCAAGGCATGGCTGCGATACCAATCTATGAATATCCTTTTTCCATTAGCAGCATATTTCTTATTCAATTGAAAGAACCCATAGGAAAGTTTTAATGGCGGTCCGTCATCAACCAGTTGAAGTCTATAACTTTTTCCAAGATAGAAAAACCCGTTACCATTCACATATTTCTTTGAAGGTAATTGTTCTTCCACCATCTTTTTTTCTGCCAGTTTTTTATATACCCACATTTTCTTGTCCTTAAAAAAATTGTCTATAACTATCTGAGGACAA
>MZXQ01000202.1:2352-3378 GCA_002926195.1 Candidatus Methanomarinus sp. HR1
TGGCATGCGTGATTTTACCAGTATGCTGATAATATAACTGTTAAGCCGCTTTTTCTCTGAGTGTTTTTTCCAGAAATCAACGATATTAATCTCTCTTTTGATAACTGAAACTATATCAATAATAGTTGAAGCCACATCCCCCCTTTGCACATCTGAAATCTGCCGGTCACTATAAACCTCATTTACCAGAATGTCAAAGAATGGTTTTTCAATTCCAGGATCAAGACCATCTTCTTCCACCTGTCTGCCTTCACGTACTTCTGCCAGAAAGCTCCTTAATTCTTCTACAAGAGCAGACCAGTTCTCTCTATAAGCCAGGAGTATTTCATCTAATTTTTCACTNNTCCTCTGCCATAATAGAGATCGGCGGGATCTTAGGGTCCACACCCATTGATATGACATGTTCATCAATGAGCTTTCTTACCTTTTCACCACACCCTGCAATGTTGAGGGTATCTACTCTATAACGGTTCCTTGCGGCTGTGTTAATAAATCCCAGTGTTTTCATATCCCCCACATATGGAAGGGCAGCAGGGTTGGGCAGTACAATATCCATACTCTTCAAGAAATATTTATATGCNNCACATCTGTCTATGTCATCTATGGTATCAATTCCTGCATCCCGGAAGATATTCAAAACTTTTCTATGCCTATGTTCCAGTGTAGGGATCTCATCTTTGAGCTCGATCATAGCACCCTTTACATCCTCATCGCTGAAGATCTCAAGCGCTTCTTTAAGATGGTGTCCGATGCCGTAATAATCAACAACATATCCACAGTTCTTCTTACTGGCCGGACGGTTCACCCTGGCGATTGCCTGGAGCAGGTTATGCTCTACCATCTTTCTGTCAATATACATAACCTGCTCAACCGGAGCATCAAAGCCTGTTATGAGCATGTCCCTGACAATAAGAAAGGCAAGTCCATCTTGTTTATCCGGATCATCTGATTTGAGTGGTCTTTTAAAGCGGTCTATATCCCTGTCCTGACGGGCACGGTCTGTATATGGATAGTATTCCGTTGGGT
>MZXQ01000201.1:0-704 GCA_002926195.1 Candidatus Methanomarinus sp. HR1
GGTGATGTTGCCGCAACATCATTTGTTACCTTGTATTGTCATGCTATTGAAAGCCAGTCAAAAGATCCGATATTGGATGACCCGAAAGCAGTTGAGATCACTCATGAACTGAATAAAATATTGTCCGCATCAAAAAATAGACTGAATAAGAATCTGGTAAAAGGCAAACTAAAAAAGGAATTGGTAATTCATATTGCCATTCGGGCCAAACAGTATGACAAATATGTAGGTGATTTTCTTAAGAATTCACCTGATGGGATCGTTGTCAACATCGGATGTGGGTTAGATTCCCGTTTTTTACGTATTGATAATGGGAGAGTAACTTTTTATGACCTTGACCTCCCTGAGGTCATTGAGATTAAGAAGCAATTCTTTGAAGAGAATGAAAGNNTATCATTTCATTTCATCATCAGTATTGGATCATGAATGGATGTCGATTGTTGCAAAACATAAAGGACCGTTCTTATTTATGGCAGAAGGTGTTTTTATGTACCTGAATCAGGAAGACGTGCATTCATTGATCTTAAAGCTCCAATCAGAATTTCCTGGTTCTGAACTGGTATGTGAAGTTTTTAACTCGTTGTGGTTAAGAAAACCGCTAAAGAGACTTATGAATTATAAAATGCAGCATCAATTGCATATGGGAAAAGATGCAACGTTTCATTTTGGCATCCGTGATAGTAAAGAAATGGAAGAATGGCATG
>MZXQ01000201.1:928-1128 GCA_002926195.1 Candidatus Methanomarinus sp. HR1
GTACATCTGTATATTCGAGTCAGTATATTAATCGACGAATCTGAACAGCATGAGGTAAACAGCATGAACACGAATGTCACCAACTGGAAATACAGCTATACAGAGCTTGGAACAATCCTTGGGTTAGGAATATGAAGTTCACTGGATAAAAGAAGGAGGCAATGAACATGTCAAAGAAAACTATTTGGTTCACAACAAAA
>MZXQ01000201.1:1233-2442 GCA_002926195.1 Candidatus Methanomarinus sp. HR1
GATGCGGAGGATACGGTTTACACAAAAACATTTTTTCCTGAGAGGATCGATGGTGACACGGCCGGTATAACACTGACCACAAAAAGTGTTGTTCCCACTGATACTGCCGGAATCGGACTGTTCTATGATCAGGTGTATGTGAATGGAAATGAAGTGGGAAAGTTGAATGATTATATAGAAGCCAAAGAGCAGGACAATCTACCCAGAAGTGTGACCATCTATTTCAGCACAAAACTGCTGATTTCAGGCGAAAATAACCTTACCATTTCATCCGGATGTAATGCCGATTGCTCTGATCATGATGATTTTGAATTCTATGATCTCAGATTGGAAATCATCCCTGAGAGTAAGTATCCATATAGTGAGAATGTACGACCTCCGTTAAGGAGGATCTGGTCATCTTCCATAGGGGGATACCAAAACACGCCCCTGCCCGTAGTATCGCAATCAGGCGAAGTAATATTTTACACATCATCTCAAGTCGACCCGGAAACACATTGGATGAAGCAAACGATCAATGCCATAGATGCACGAAATGGTGATTTCATCCAGAGCCATGAAACCGGTGGGTCATGGGAACTCTATGATCATGTAGTATATGCTGAAGGTCTGGTGTTTGCATCGGATTTTGAGAATATCTATGCCTTCGGGGACGATGCATTAGAATGGAAATTCAATCTCAAACCATACCATGATGAATATAACTCAGCACCCGAAGTGCGTCCGGTGGTGTATAACAGCACCGTCTATACCATTATAAACAGTGCCGGAAAGGTTCTTGCCATAGATGCCCAAACCGGTGTGTTGAAGTGGGTCTATTCATTCGAGCCCGGGCAAAAACCTCTGGATAAAGAATACCGGACCAAATTTGATTCAACCCTTCCGGCTGTAAGCAAAGGTGTTGTTGTATTAGCTGCACAGGTAGAATATAGTGAAAAGATCATGCCTATTGCTATTGAACCGGGGACGGAAGATCCAAATGCACTGGTAATTGAGTATCACTTTGAGAATGGTAGAAGGGTTGCTATTGAACCGGAGACGGAATGTACAAATGCACCCACACCTGACACAAGGACTTTTACCCGGGTATTTGCTCTAAATGCATCAAACGGTGAGGAAATCTGGAACTATTCCATTAATAGTGTTTCCGGTTTAAATGGAAAAACCCCTTTCATTTACAATGACCTGGTGTATTTCGGACTTGAAGAT
>MZXQ01000200.1:0-3420 GCA_002926195.1 Candidatus Methanomarinus sp. HR1
CCAGGTTTAAGTTTGAATAGACGGATTTATGGTAATATTCCCGCCCAGTCTTTGTATTACATCAAAGAACCCGGGGAAAGATACATCCACAGATTCTATTGTGTCAATTGTTGTATCTCCTGCTACCATGCCGGCTACTGTCAGTGCCATTACAATACGGTGGTCATGCCATCCATGTACCTGTGCTCCATGCAGACCTGTGCCCTTGATCAATAAACGATCAGGCTCCTGGGTAATATCCACACCCATTTTGCTGAGTTCGACTGTCATAGCATTAAGCCTATCAGTTTCCTTGAACCTTACATGTCCGGCATTCTCTATTGCCATCTCACCTTCACAAACGGCTCCTAATACTGATAGTGTGGGTACAAGGTCAGGTGTCATGCCTACATCTACGTTGATACCATGCAATTGACTCTTATTGACTGTAACTACACCATGCTGCTTGTCCCATATAAGATCAGCACCCATATCCTGCAGTATGGATATGATCGCAGCATCTCCCTGGCTGCTGGGAAATATTCCATTGATAGTAATACCATTTCCTGCCAGTGCGCCTGCTGCCAATAAATAGGATGTAGAAGAAAAATCTCCTGGTACGGTATATTCACTTAATGAATAAGACTGGTTGGGAGGTATGATGAATTTTAGGTTCTGTTTGATCCCTTTTTCTATGTGTATCTCAATACCAGCGGTCTTAAGCATTTCAAGAGTGATATCCAC
This sequence comes from Candidatus Methanomarinus sp. HR1, assembly GCA_002926195.1. GTDB lineage: Archaea > Halobacteriota > Methanosarcinia > Methanosarcinales > Methanocomedenaceae > Methanomarinus. Next base: position 724 of record MZXQ01000200.1, read on the forward strand.
ATATGGCCGGGATTTTAATTCACCTTTTACCTGGATCACGGTCTCATCAGGACATAGAGGGCAGGCGATAAGTAGTGCTGAAAAGAACTGGCTGCTAATACTACCGTCAATTACTGCCTCACCACCGCTCATCGGTCCACGTACTACAATAGGGGCAGTACCATTATCTTTAGTAGAGAACACTTCTGCTCCCAGATCGTTCAGGGCCCTGATCAGTGGTGTATTGGGACGTGTACGTATGGAATCATCTCCGGTAAGCACTATTGTTCCATTGCACAGGGCACTCACAGCCATAATAAGCCGTAATGTCGTCCCGCTATTGGCCACATCTATTACATTATCAGCAAGCTCCGGATGTCCTTCGACTCCGTTAATAATAAGATTGTTATTCTCCTGGTGAATCCCGGCACCCAGTGCTTTGCATGCCTTTACCGATGCAAGTGTGTCTGCTGATAAAAGGGGGCGGTGGACTGTTGTTTGATCGGATAGTGCGGATATTACCACAGCTCTGTGAGTATAGCTTTTAGAGGGTGGGGCAAATACCTTGCCATTGAGTATTGATCGATCGATTGTTGCTTTCATTGTTCACCAAATGATTATGTCATATATATTTATCTTAATCTATAATTTGTTTGTAATTTTTTAACAATCGGGTAACAGCACGAATATCACTACCCTGCTGTCGTGCTTCCCCCAGATACGTCTGGTAAACTTGATCTGTTATAATACCAGGCATAAACTTACACATCTCTGCGTGAAGAGATAGATCAAAACAACGTGCTTCACTCTCAGTAAGGTTCAGTATACTGTATTCACCTGTGTGTTTAATAAATGTCGGGTTGTCATCATCATCGGTTCTTAAAACACGCTCTGCCAGATCAGTATTTGGGATGGGTTCTGCGATGCTGATAAAGACATCATCAAATAAATTATCTTCGATAAAATCCTTTGTGAGTTCATAATCCTCTATAGTTTCCGATGGATAGCCTACAATGAAACTGCCCCCTACTTTGACGCCGTATTCTCTTGCCAGTTCGATGGCATGGATATTTGTCTGTGTATTAATTCCTTTTCGCATATCTTTAAGTATTTTATTACTTCCCGATTCAATTCCATAATACACCCAGCCCATGGTATAATCCCTGATCGCCTGCAATATCTCCTCATTAACATAATCCACACGGATATCCGGAACCGAGACATTTTTACTTCCCATCACCTCAGCGATCTGTGCCAGCAGTTCAATAAAGGCACTCTCATTCATAGATCTATCACCACTATATTGAAACAATGAACTGGTTCCTCCGCTGATAGCTATTCTCTTCACACCGTACTGCTTGAATAGTTTTATCTCATGAATAATATCTTCAATACGTCTACTTCGTATTTTTTTTCCAAAAAACTCAGGAACCTGACAGAACCCGCATGCTCCTATACATCCCCTGTGTGTTTCAATATATGCATTTGCTCCCCTTATGTCCTGTTTATGAATATCACCAGGTATTAACGGCGTCGGTCTTTCAATACTTGCAGGTTTGGGTTCTGTCATGATGATCTTATCACCATTTCTAAAGGCAATACCTGATATATTTTCAGATATCCCATGATCCAGTAACTTAATAGTGGATTCTTCACCTTCTCCTATTATAACAGCATCTACATCCAACTCTGCCAGCACGATATCAGGATATGCGGAAACAGGGCCACCCACATAGACCGTACTGTTGCTTCCGGATACAAAATCCTTTATATTCTTATTAAGCAGATGAAGTGTTGAGTACAGACTTAATAATACCACATCAGTATCCGCACTTAAATTTTTAGTAAGTGTTACATCATATCCTTTATCCTTAAGAACCCCGCCGATAAGCATTGAGCCATATGTATATAGATTCGGAGAGATGATCGTGACTTTCATATTTGCATGAAATGGATTAAATATACTTATTTTTACTGGTTCTGTTCTTGGAGACTTTTTTATTTATTCTGGAAATGTCATATTTGAAGGTTGACCCGACACTGGTATATCAAGCATAACTTGATATATCGAAAATGCTCACTTCGTTCGCATTTACTTGATAAATAATTTTAGAACAAAATCCTCCCTCTGGTCGGATTTTCTTGAGTATATAATCCTATAGATTATATACTATAAAAAAATATACCGTAAAAAAAGTTACATTTTTCTCATATGAAAAGAAGTTACATTTTTCTTATATGAAAAAAATGTGTTATTATATTAATTTTATATTTGTTTTATGGTTTATCAAACTGATAAAGTCTATTGATTATTATTTCTTAACTCCACTCCAGCCTGTGCCTTTGCATGCTCTGCATGGACTGCCTTTCATTGCATAACCTTGTCCTTTGCAGAACTGGCATTTTACTAATGGTTCTTTTACCATAACTGTGAGTTTTCCTTCACATATGGGACAAACCTCACCATCAAATTTACCTGTGCCTTTACAATAACCACACGGTTGTTCGGAATAATTTGCTTCAGCCATAATTTCATCCTGTCAAGTTTAACTTATTTGACACATTTTATCATGAATTAGCATTATATATATTTTATCATTTACACAGTATTTTCGGAAAACTTTTTGATTTTTCTTCAATTCACAAATTATTTTTAAATGAGTTGATTTCAATTTAATCATGAAATACCTCTCATTTCTCGAATATATAATAGATGCA
>MZXQ01000200.1:3455-7216 GCA_002926195.1 Candidatus Methanomarinus sp. HR1
AAACTAAAATAAGCAGACACGGATTAAAATTCCTAAACCGTTCACAAATGTCATAATATCATTTTTTTTGAAGTGGATACTAAAATAATAAATATTTGCACCACTAATTAAAAATATATGTGTTTATCTATGTTTATCTGTGGTTAATTCTATTAAATAATCAGGAGAGGATAATAAAGGAAATAATAAGTAATATAAAAATGAATTCGCTACTAATCAATCTTCAATTGATATTAATTACATTATAATCTCGTATATGTGTAGTGGAGAATTGAAAGAGGTTTTCGTGTTCAATATGTGCCAAAAGTGTGTAGCAGGATATAAGAATATATAATAAGGTGGGCACCTCTATGACACAGCGACAGAGGGTGCATTATTAATTTTTTTTTTAAGTATAAGAAGGTATATTCACTCCAGCAGGTTTAGAAAATGCGAATGAAATGAGCATTTTCTTCAATCACCCCCATCTCTTATAAAGATCATGCTCTAAGTCCAGCAGGTCCAGCACTCTCCCTACAATAAAATCTACCATCTCATCTACACTCCTGGGTTTAGTGTACATGCCCGGACATGCCGGCATAACAGAAGCCCCACTTTTACGTACTCGTACCATATTCTCAAGATCAATTAGACTCAGCGGCGTTTCTCTGGGCACAAGTATCAACTTCCTGTCTTCTTTTAAGCATATATCAGCCGCTCTACCAATGAGCGTATCAGAAAGGCCGTTTGCAATACCTGCAAGTGTCTTCATACTACACGGTACCACTACCATTGCAAAAGTCTTGTGTGAACCACTGGCAACAGGTGCAGTAAATTCATGCTCGCCCCAGACATGGTCTGCAAGAGATTCAATATCAGCAATTAAATAATCAGTTTCAATCCCTATGATCTGGTTCGCAGATCTTGAAATGATCAGATGAGTGATGACCTGATCTTTTTCTTGTAATACTTCCAGTAGCCGTATCCCGTAAATAACCCCTGATGCACCTGATATGCCTATGACTATCTCATGGTTCATAGTCAACATCTATGATATGATTATATATCAATGATACTAAGAGATCAGACTTTCAATATCCACCCATGGTCAACAGATTATCAATATCCATTATCAACACTACATTACCATCACCGAGTATAGTAGCTCCGGAGAATCCCTCTAACTGCTTAAGGGTAGTATCAAAGGATTTTATTACTATTTCATGCTGATCAATGAGTGAATCCACTATAAGACCTGTATGCTGTTCATTCTTCTCAACAACAACAACATTGGTATTTGATCCATTATTATATGGCTCCTCGAAAAGATCAGCTAAACTTAATAACGGCAGTACCTTACCCTGCATAACAGTGACTTTTGTACCTTTGATAGTCTTCATATCTTCTTTTTTTACATTTAGGGTTGTAACGACATTGGATAGAGGTATAGCATATATCTTCTTGTTCAGGCCCACCATAAGTGCCTGAATAATTGCCATGCTGATTGGTAGTTTAAGAGTAATCTTAGTACCCATATAAAGTGTGGATTCGATCTTTATTATACCCCCAAGAGAAGTTATACTGTTTTTTACCATATCCATACCCACTCCTCTACCTGAAACATCAGTAACTTCCTTACCAGTACTAAAACCAGGAATGAAGATCAGGTTACATGCTTCCTCATCACTCAATACCTGGGCAGCATCTTCTGTCAGCATCCCTTTTTCAATTGCTGTAGCCCGTAGTTTATCAGGATCAATGCCTTTCCCATCGTCCTCTATTATAAGATTTACTGTTTGTTTATCTCGTATTGCAGTCAATTTGATGGTACCGGTCGGGTTCTTGCCATACTTTTCTCGTTCTTCGGGCAGTTCGATCCCATGATCTATACAGTTNTCCAGTTCGATCTTTTTATCCATTGATTCGGACAGGTCCCTTACCATTTTTGGGAACCGGTTGAATACTTGATCCATGGGTACCATTCGTATCTGCATAACCTGGTTCTGCAGGTTAGATGTCAGGATATTAAGCCGGTCAATGACATCTTTTAGATCAGGGATCTTGTGCATTTCACTGATCTGCATTAACCTGATCTTATTGATCACCAGTTCACCTACAAGGTTCATAAGGTCATCAAGCCGTTCGATGTGTACTCTTACACTCTGTGTATCATCGGCCTTCCTGGCTTTTTTCTTGGTTTTCGGTTTAGTTCCGGGTCCGGGCTGTGGCTCTGAAGGTTGTTCTTCCTTTTCAACCTGCGTTTTTGTTTGAGGAACTGTTTCAAGACCAGGTGATGTTATTTCTATTTTTTCAACTTCAGAGATTGATTCGATCTGTTTAATGATTGTTTCAGTTTTTTCTTCAGTGCGAAGAATTACATTGAACTGAAGGTCGAATTTTCCATCCTCTATTAGTTCTCTTGATGGGGTGGTACTTATGATCTCTCCGAAATCTTCAATATTCTTAAGAACCATTAGTGCACGAATAGACATCATAGGACATGATTGTTCAATCCGGGTAGTCAATTCAATATCCAATTCCCCTTCAGCTTCACTAATAAACTCATACTTATAATCTGACATTTAAATTTCCATCTTGATTTATTTAATTGTTGACCTGTTCAGCGAATCGATCTCATGAAGGTTCTGTATATCTTGAATATGGCATATCGTACAGGAATATCCCCTTGTCATATGTATTGTGATAATATTACCATAGCTTGGCTGTGATGGATTGGGATAGTCATGGCATGTATCACAGATCACTGTATGATCTGGCAGTGGTTTTGGAATGGTCTGGTTATTTCCGTGGCATGCATTGCAAATAGAATCATTTGTATTGTCTTTGAGGTGTATATTGTGGATATCCGATTCATGACATTTTAGGCAGTATTCACCGCCATCCATATGATTGGTAAGGGTTTCGGGGTGAATATGGCAGAGTTTGCAATCCATAGTCTGTTCAGGGATTGATTCAAAAGTCGGAATAATGATTTCGACCGATCCGGTTTCATCTGGTGATGCTAATATATCCGATGTCTTTGCAAGATAGAATATACTTATGATTAATACAATTCCTACCACTATTGCTACTAATATGTAATGCTGGTCTTTCATTGCCCACTCCACATGAGATGTATTGATGAATCCGGTAAGAGAAAATCCTACCAAAAGAAATATTATGTTCTTCTATAAATATTGTTTGTTTATACCTGGATATATTATTATTAGTATGATATATTTGTTGGCATCCATACAGGATCAATGATCATTAATATTTTTTTTAAAAAATTCGAAAGCTATATATCAAAATAATAAAATATTGTTAAATATGTGGGGGAAAAGTCATTACTTTGACTATATTTACTGAAAGTATACATACCAATCGGTCCGGACGATCAAGGGTTATACTTGCCTTTTGTACATTTTTACTTATATTGCTGATAATGATGTGTAGACCGGTTATGGCCCAGACCTATGAAATGGTTGTGGTTACTGAAATGAACGATGATCAATGGAGTACAAACCTGAGTAATAATGTGAGTGAGGTACAGGGAAATATCATTATTAGCAACGATACTGTGCTGAACCTCGAAAATGCGACAATACATATGTGCGGGATCCCTACCAATATTTATCCTTCGATCACTGTTAATAACAAAGGTATACTGAATATTAACGGCTCAACCATCACTCATAAGGACCCTTTGGATTATTATGGCTGGGTTTATGAAAGCGGTAGCAAGGGTAATGTTACCAACACTACTGTTGAATTCTGTATCA
>MZXQ01000105.1:0-6295 GCA_002926195.1 Candidatus Methanomarinus sp. HR1
GGTAATCTTGATTCCAAATCAAGTGATGTCATATATGATCTGCTGCGAAAGCTTAATGAAGAGCATGACCAGACATTCATACTGGTTACACATGATGAACATATGGCCAAAAAGACCGACCGCATAATCAAATTAGTGGATGGAAAGATCGTGGATGATTCTAAAGTTGAATGACGTTTAACGGCTGAGAGGTTTTGTTATGTATGAATTATTCATTGCAATAAGGCATTTAACATCACGCCGCAAACAGACTATTCTGTGTGTGCTGGGTATTGGACTTGCAGTAATGATACTTATGGTTTCACAGGCCAGTATTGTGGGTTTGGACCATGTGTTATATACTTCAATTGTGGATAAAATACCTCACGTAATTGTCAAACCCGGACCGGATGAGGATCATATTTATTTATATAACAGCTTTGTGGAGGATATAAAGAATATCGATGGAGTTACAGGAGTATCTCCTGTCCTTGCCGGACAGGCGACTTTTGAATATAAGAGCCATTCCAGGAATGTTATTATGCAGGGCATCCATGTTGTTGACCATGATTCTGTGCTGGGTATTAATGAGTACATCACTCATGGTAGCTTCAGGGACCTGGAAGTGAGCCATAATAGTGTTGTACTGGGTGATGCATTAGCCGGGAAACTTGATGTGAAAATAGATGATCTGATTGATGCTTCATTTCCTGAAGCACATCATGCTACTCTTAAGGTTGTGGGTATATATGATAGTGGCACACCCCAGGATGAGAATCTTGCTTTTACTTCCCTCTCAACTGCCCGGGATTTCTTTGATGTATCCAGCGTAGTAAATAGTATATTAATCAGGGTAGATGATCCTGATACAGCACAGTTAGTGTCAGATAGTATCAATAATCCAGGGGTTGTGGCATCCAGCTGGATGGAGACAAATCCTGAGATATTGCAATTATCAAAGATAAAAAATATCGGTAATAAGATACTACTGGGTTTGGTCATTATAATTGCATCTTTCAGTATGGTAAGCACATTGTTCATGATGGTTATGGGGAAAACCAAAGAGATTGGTATGCTCATGGCAATGGGTGCGTCCAGAAGAAGTATTTCAGTAATTTTTTTACTGGAGAGTGGTATTATGGGATTTATAGGTCCTGTGTTGGGAGTAACTGTCGGGATACTTATCTGTCTGCAGATAGGATCTATTACTATGGATATGGGAGAGGGTTCTTTTGGTGGTGAGAGTACTTTTCCATTTATTGTGAGAATCCAGGATGCGGTCGTAATCGTCCTATTTACTTTTATTTTAAACCTTTTGGGTGGGATAATCCCTGCAAGACGTGCTTCAACTCTTGATCCGGTGGAGGCTTTGGGTAGTGAATGATTGCAAAAATATCAATCGGGTAAAATGCAGGCAAACATAATCTGAAAATTCCCACTTAAAATTGGAGATCGTTTGAAACTCTTTGGTTTTATAATTCATCCCTTTCTTTAAGCAACTCAATGTATCTTTCTTGAGACATTGGGCAATTAATCAAGTCCTTTAATTCAAGCGCAGATTTTAACTTAAGTTGTTTGCGCATTACTGATAGCAAATGACCCCCATATTCGTTTGTACCATGACTAATTTTTGTCTTTATATGAGTTCTTAAACCTTCTAGAAAAAACCAATAAAATGTATGATCACCTTCAGTTGGTTCGAAACCTTTACTTTTAAGGGAGGAAGAAATTTTTCTTGTCTTAATACTCACCAGGAACACCTTTTATAGAATCAAGAATTTTATGTTTGATATCTATCGCCTTTCGAGTGAGTTTTTCATCAGGTTCATTTTTATACACTTGCCACATAACGAAATATTCTTCCTGGAAATCTTTTTTAACCTGCTCAGCATCTTGACCGATTATAATTATATCCAGGTCTTCGGAGTATCCTTCCCAAAAACCATCGATAATTTGTATAGTAATTTCAATTGGATATTTTAATTGGATACAATAATTATCCCATTCGATTTTTTCAAAAGATATGATTTGATTTATATCTTCATTTTTTTTTCGCAAATTAAAAAAAGATATTAGCGGATTAATTGCTGATTTATATGTAAATGCTAATTCTTGTAAAAAAGCTATTACATTAGCATCTGCATAACTAATAGTGGATTGTGGTGAAGCAGTTGGTGAATATGGATTCAAATCTTTTAAAATAGCGTCCTCAATTAAAGTTATGTCATAATTATATTTTTGCATTGTTAATGGATCCAAACTTCCAGTTATACTCATTGTTGAAAGTGTATTTGTATCATTCACTGAATAACCTCTCTAAAATATTTTCTGATGTTTCTTTCATTTGATAATATTTTTCAATAACATCTGATGTTTCGCTTGAATCTCCTAATGAATAATGGAAATTAACATCTGCTTTTATCTCGTGATATTCATTATTGTTATTATTTGGCTGAAGATTAATTGTCACGAGAAAACCAGCGTTTTTGAATTTAATAATCCCTCCAAGTTGATAATTCACAGAGAAAAGTTCTTTAAATATTTCATCGGGTGGACGAAATATTTCTTTTAGTACATCTTTTTTTACTTCAATTTTATAAAGGAAATTAAAGCCAACGGCAGAATATGGTACTTCAGGTAGTGCTTGAACATAAGTCAACATGCTTTGTTTTAGATCTTCAATTTTATTTTGGAAATCACCTTTGATACTTAACTGAAATCTATCCTGGTCGACAACAAGAGAAAAAAATTCAGTTTCAACTACTGAGAATGCAGGTGTATGTGTAAATTTAATGAAGTCATCTACGATAATTCTTTTTTGAGATAACCATTCTTTAGAAATGATTGATGGATTGTGATTTTTAGCTAAAATTACTATATTAGCTCCAATTAATGAAATATCCATAAACTCACCTTAAAATTTATATAGTAAATAGAACGCATAAATTTTATTAAAACATTATCCGGCCATTAGTAAATCTTTGCATTATTTTCCGATAAATATATAACAGAGCATCTTTTAATATAGATTTTTATCCAAAAAACTCTATTATACTATTTAGCTCTTATTATTTTAATTATAGGAACATATGCCTCCCAGGATGCACAGAATGTAAGTCTGCAGTCACTATACCCCGGACTTATAATCCAAGGCCTGTTTATGATCCCCATTTATCTATTATAATATAATATATTTAAATCTTCCTCACTTCTTGTAACAATATCCAAAATATGCGGGTTACTCTAATAGCCCCTCATTTGGTTGCATTAAGTTGTAGTGAGCCACCCGAAGGCCTTGCGAGACGGTCTTAAGAGATTGTTAGCCGACAAGGTCGTCGAGCCCATTAGTGGGAAAACGCATGGTGAAGATTACCGAACGAAAAACCAAGAAGGATTGGGCTTGTTTTTTGGAAGAGATTGCAAATCAATACAAAGAAGCAGAAAAAGTAACTGGTGATGGACAATCTAAACACACACGTCCCAGGATCGTTCTATGAAATGTTTAAGCCAGATAAAGCAAAGGCAATATGGGACAGATTCGAGTTTGTGTACACCCCGAAGCATGGGAGCTGGTTGAATATGGCAGAGATTGAATTTGTCAGGAAAGAGATATCAGCATAGCAGAAATTCAGAGACAATAAAAGTGCGAAAATTAATTGGCAATTCACAACCAAGGACGCCCGGATAAAGTTATCTCGACTCTATCCGACATTTGTGAGTTGACTCGACACTAGTGTCAATCCATCGGGTATTCATCTTTCAAACTGATAGCATTTGAATAATTTTGAAATCCAGGATGAGTCGTATTTGTATATATTATTTCAAGTTCGGATTGTTCCATCTTCACCAGTTCATGATAAATAGTAGATTCATTGTTATACTCTGCAAAGCACGATGTCATATTCAATTGGGATAATAACAGAATTAAACATATGCAAATTGCATTTTTTATTTTAGTCATAGATTTCCCTCTGCAAAATCATAAAAAATATTGAAGCAACTGAGTGTTAAATAACAAAATTAAATAAAGCGGAACTACATGAAAAATCCATAATATTAATAACTTCAATTTTAATAGATTTCTAACCTCAGAATAGTCAGAAAAAAGAATTATTATTGTCGAAATTGATAAAGAAAGTGCTAATGCTTCTGATGAATCCAAAGGTCCAAAAAAATGGCTGAATATGGCGAAAATAGCTGCCAGATAGAAAAATACTTTTAATATTAATACCTTAAATTCAAGCATTTCTCCAAAATTAGCAGAAATACAATTCAATAGAAACTTGGAATATACAAAATAAACTGAAAATAATATGCTAATATATATTCCATATGCAATTGCAGAGCTCCACACCAAACCAATAGAATTCATAGTACCTCCAAAACTATCAATTTACGTCACTTTTTAAGGTAAGATAATCCTGTCTCAATTCTTCAGCATTCTCTGCACCCAAACGCGGATTTATTCCTTTTTACAAAAACAAATCAATTTTACAAATTAATTACATATTATAAACCAATATAAAGCTTTATAAAGTATTTAAGTAAAATATAAAGCTTCAATAATTTTATAGCCCTAAAGTATATTTATATTTTCCACAGTTAATGATAGTACCAACAGGTCAATAAGGCTTCTATAAATTTAAGGTGAGACGACAAATGACACGAAATAACAACACAAAAACGATCGCAAGTTTTGCAGGGCTCGCTGTTTTAATAATGATTGGGACGATGTTCTTCCCGATGGCGGCAGCAGCCGCCGGGCAACATGGCGGACAACATGTGGCAAATGGAAATAAAGTAGATGCAAATAGATCACAAGAACAAATTGAAATAGCCAAGCAGAATCTCAAAAACGCACAGAATCAGTTTCGGATTACCAAGGATAGACTTGAGGATGCCCNNACTCAAAACGGTAATGATCTTAAACATGCTACAAAGGACTATTTGAATACCACAATAGAATATACGATCATTCGTCTGGAGTCACTTATAGATAAGGCAGAAACGGCAGAGGAAAATGGGAATGCTCCTTTTACATCCACTGAATTATTTGAAGGATACATCGATGATCTCGAAAACCTTAAGAGCGAGGTTGAGATTGCCGAAACCAAAGAGGATTTCCAGGCTATAACCATAGAGATCAGGGACATATGGCAGCATATCTATCTGGAGTCAAAATATTTCCTTATGGGAAGTGCGCATAATAAAGGAGGATCATTCCTGGAGCGCAGTGAGGGTATATCGCAGCGTATTGAAGCTGAAATTAACGAACTTGATGAAGCAGGTGAGGATACTGATAAACTAAAAGGTCTTCTGGATGATTATAATGATGCCCTAAATGAGGCCAATATGAATCGTAACAGGGTAACTAATAGATTCGAGAACCATGATGGGTTCAATAATAATGGAGAATTATCAGACCCCAAAGCTGCAAGGCAATTTCTTAGAGATATTAATAGGTATATGAATCAGGAACACCATTCACTTAGAGAGGCAAATTCCGCATTACGCATGATCTTTGCTGAACTAAAGGAGCACAGACCGGGTGTGGTGAACTTGTGTGGGACCGAAAGTGTGGAAGCTGATGGAGATGGCAGAGCCGCTTTATCAGGTGATCTGACTATTAATCTTAGTGCTGATAGTGGTGTATTGACCATTACCGATTTTGCAGGCGATGCCCGGATCAATGTGACAGGATATGACACTAAAAAGGAAATCGGTTATGATACAGTCATCTATAATGGAACAGATGGAAGTGCACAGATCAGCGGAAGCAGTATTACTGTAGTGATCAAAGGCGAAGGTATCGAGCTATTTGCCGAGGGGACTGGCAGCGCGATACTTTCCGGATATGGTACTTACACTGCTTATCCAAAAGATGGCGAGAGCATAACCGGTGAATGGGCAGCGCCTGTATATACAGACGAAGATGAAACTGTGGAAACAACTGAATAGGATAAAACAGAGGTAATTAATATGAATCTAAAGACGATTTCAATTCTGTCTATCCTTATAATAGGTATAGCTGTTTCGGGATGCATAAATTCTTCCGAAGATACGTCCTCAGATGAGACAATATCACCAACTCAAACATCTATATCCGATTCCGAATCAGTATCTTCAGATGTATCTACCGATGAAGTTATGGATAGTGAGATATCCACTATAGAAGCAGATATGCTTGAATTGGAAGCTTTGCTGAATGATATTGAAAGCATTCAGGAAGAGAATTTCAGCGAACTGAACGGGCTTGATTTTTAAGCCGTTCCATTTTTTCGGTTTTCCTGTAGGTATATTAAGTATAGCTTGATAT
>MZXQ01000105.1:6373-7047 GCA_002926195.1 Candidatus Methanomarinus sp. HR1
TTAACCAATAATATAAAATAGATAATGTACTTAACAACAAATATGAAACGTATTCTCTGGTGGTTGATTGCAGGCACAAAAGGCGGAGTGAACCGTGCCAGAATAATCAATATACTAAATGAACGCCCGTATAATGCTAATCAGTTATCAGAAGTAGTAGATTTGGATTATAAAACAGTAAGACACCATCTCAAGGTTCTTTCTGAAAATAATATTATTGTTTCCACTGGGAATGGTTATGGAGCAATGTATTTCTTATCATCAGCCATGGAGAAGAATTATGCTTTATTTGAAGAGATCTGGGAAAAAATTAATAATAAATTCAAGTAAAAAGGTGGTAATATGCAGCAATTTATCTACGATCCGGTATTTATAACAAATGTCAAAATGATAATAAACACAGCAAATATTGTGTTGCTGTTGTTATTATTAGCTATTTATATACGAAGTTATTTTAAGATCAAATCAAAGTTCACACTTGGATTAATGATTTTTGCATTTCTATTACTTATGCAAGAGGTCACTTTAAGACCATGTATGAGTTCCGCTATGTGTGAACATCGTATTTACGTTATCGGACCATTTGATATGGTGCCGGATATAATTGGGTTTTTTGCACTGTTGGTGCTGATGTACCTCAGTTCAGAATGAATTTGGGTATGATTTGGGTATGA
>MZXQ01000105.1:7100-31884 GCA_002926195.1 Candidatus Methanomarinus sp. HR1
GGTGTATTGATTGTCGGACTTATTGCAATTTCCATAGGATTTGCTGCTGCCCAAAATGGTCAGGGTGGTCAGGGTAAGGGCTGTGACAGCGCCTGCTTTGTTGATGCTGATGGCGATGGTGTTTGTGATAATTATGGTTCCAGATTCAACTTTGTGGATGAAGATGGTGATGGCATTTGCGACAACATTGGTACAAATGGACGTGATGATGACGGTGATGGCATTCCCAATGGACAGGACGAGGATCATGTTAAGAATCCAAGAGACGGACGCGGTAATCACGGGAATGGACACGGACGTAATCGTTAAGTATAATATATTATGTGTGGTATAACCACACTGTTTTTTTTCATGGTAGATCATTTTAGGAATGACTTTCCAATAAAAAATATAACATATCAACACCCAATAAACTAATGTTGCGTCAATTTCCGGGTGTTAGGTTATGGAGGTCATATTGCACAATTTCAAATCATTTGAAACTCCTCAAGAACTTAAAGTTTTATTGATGGAATATTTACCAGATGCTATTAATGACCTTTTTGTCGATTAACCTCTTTGAATATCAATATTGAATCCTTGGATTCCTAGATGTTGCACTACAATTACTCATGCTCAGTTAAGCTATAATATTTTACTAAACTCCTTAAGGTTACAATACTCTGGCAACATTTGAGGTAGATATTTATACAAAAGAAACTAAGTTCTATTTATGTCTGATTCACAGATATTATATAAAATTTCAAATGATATTGAATTTTTAAAAGGCCAGATGGCTGACATTCAAAGAGATATTAGCGAAATCAATGCGGATCTTCATAGATTACGTCCCGGATATAAGGAAAAAGTGGAAAAAATATTAGAAGAAGGCGTTTTTAAGACTTATTCCAGCTTTGATAACCTGAGGCGCGAAATTGAAGATGTATAAGCCGGGTATTGAATCCAATTTAAAAAATAAATTGAAAAAACTGTTCAAGAAAGACAGGAAACGATATGAAATTGTGATGAAAAAGATGGAGGAAATCCTACAAAATCCTCATCATTATAAACCCCTGAGCCATGATATGAAACACTTGTGCAGAGTTCATATCGATAGTTCGTTCGTATTAATTTTTTCTATTAATGAAAATGACGAGATTGTCTTATTCATTGATATTGATCATCATGATAAGATTTATGGCGCCTGAATTATCATCATTCAAATCTCTTCTCCAGTGGAAATAAAGGGCTTATATTGATTAAACGTTATAGTTAAATCAAGTTACCTATCAAAAAAAAGATATAATACAAGCATGCTCTACTATTCACATGGCCAAGAAACGAAAGATCAATACAACAACAAAAACCCAGCAGATACAACCCCAAAATACTGATAAGGATATCCCCCTCAGGAAGATCATAATCGGTATAGGTTGTTTGTTGATCCTTACAGGAGTAGTATGGATAATATTCTCAAATACACAGGCAGATGAGCAGGAGTGGGCAGTGGACGAACAGGGAATACTTTCATATCCAGCCGACCGCACGGAACCAGTATTTGAATCCCGGATCGACGAATATAACTCCGAATTTACCCTTGAATACCTGAATTATTCAAGCAGAGATGCCACTATAAGTGCAGCAGTACGAATACCTAATAGCAGTGTCCCTGTCCCTGGTGTATTGATACTACCTGGAGCCACAGTAACAAAAGAAGGCGAGCAGGGTCTGGCCTTGGAACTAATAGAAATGGGTTATGCATCTATGGTGATAGACCAGCGTAATCTTGGTGTGGTTGATGTGCAGCATGACGAAGAGTTATTCGATGCCGGGGAAGAGCCAGTCGAACATAAGATGGTCTTCGACGCCCTGATGGCAGTAGATGTAATGAGGCAATATCCAAAGATCAATCCGCAGAATATAGCCATTATAGGGATCAGTAATGGCGGAAGGTTCGCTATCACTGCAGCAGGTATTGACCCTTCTATTAAAGGAGTGATAGGCATCAGTACCAGCGGATATAATACTGAATCGATTATCAGCAACAGTCCGAACCCGTTAAGCGAAACCAGGATCAGGTTCTTGCGTTCAATAGATCCGGAATCTTATCTGGATAAACTTGCGCCTCGAAAGCTGGTAATGATCCATATGGAACATGATTCTATCATTTCTGTTTACATGGCAAAAACTACTTACGATAAAGCTGAAGAACCAAAGGCATTTTATCCAATAGAAGGTACAGGACATGGATATAATTCTGCTATGAGGCCGCACCTTGAAGATGAACTTGAGCAAATATTTAATACCATATAAACAATGAATAGAACAATGAATACAGGTAATAATCATACAACTCGAATTAACAACCTTGATATTTATATTTACATACTATTAATCATTTCAGCTACGGTTTTACGATTATATCTACTTGACTTAAGGACTTTCCATCATGACGAATCAGCAGTGGGATCCTATACTTATAAGTTATTCGATAATGGTGATTATCATTATAATCCTGTATTTCACGGACCGTTTATATATTTCTTGACATCATGGGTGTTTGGACTGTTAGGGGACACCGAATTTGCTGCCAGGCTGGTACCTGCTCTTACTGGAATAGGAATGGTATTGCTAATATATCCGATCAGGCACTATCTGGGCCGACCCGGGTGGCTTATAGCAGCAGCATTTCTTGCCTTTTCCCCTTCATTTTTATACTATTCCCGGTTTTTCAGGAATGATATATTCATTGCATTCTTTACATTAGCAGTTATTGTATGTTGTGTAAAATATCTTGAGCAGGGAGACAGCCCGAGACGGCTTATATTTATTTTTCTGGGCTCAGCCGCACTGGGATTATCTGCAACTGCTAAAGAGAACACTTATGTTATAATGGCACTTTTTGCCTTTCCGGTCGGACTGTTCATACTGTATAAGATCATAATGTGCCTGCGCCGCCACAGTCTGGGACATGATGCAATAGTGTTTATTGAAAAGAATAAGTTTAGGATTGTAATGGATACCGGTCTGTTCGTGATAGTGTTCTTAATAATATTCACTCTCTTTTACTCTTATTTTTTTAAAGATATAGAAGCTGTCACTAAGGCACCGGTTGAAGCTTTTTCCCACTGGTATGAGATGCATGATGTTGAGCGTATAGGTGGGCCACCATACTATTATATACCTTTATTAATGCTGTATGAACTCCCCATATTTCTTTTTGCTGTTGTAGGCAGTGTAGAATATATACAAAAATTCGTAAGAAAAAGAGAGAATGTCTTTATGGCTTTTATGGTTTACTGGCTGGTTGCCAACCTGGCTGCCTATAGTTATCTGGGAGAGAAAGTACCCTGGTTATTACTCCATCCACTGCTTCCGGCAATACTGGTTGCAGGTGCTTATATGGGTGAATTACTACCTCAATTGAGATATAGACCCAGATACGTAGAAGTATTTTTTATAACTGTAATTGTGCTAAGTGTATCGTTCTTTTTGTTTACCAGTTATAGCCTGAACTACACACGCTATTCTGACCCTGCTGAACCACTGATACAGGCCAGTCAGCCTCCTCAGAAATTTCAGGACTTCCTTACCACCCTTCATGAAACTGCCCGAAGACATGACGGATATGACACAGAAATTCAAAACACTGATCCGAAAATGAATACTCAGTTCCTATGGCACCTGCGGCATTATACTAACATCAAATGGTTCGAGAAACTTGAAAACAATCCTGATCTGGATGCGCCTATAATAGTGGTTCATGATGAAGATGTTGACATTGCCCAAAACCTGTTAATCGGTGACTATCAACGTCTTGATAGTGCCAGAATGGCATGGTATTTCTATAAGGTCAGTGATATTAATTATAAGTACATATTGTTTCGCGAAATAGACAGACCTTCGGATGAATACGGAGTAATACTATTCTATCGATAAAGAGGAGAAATATGATGAGCAAGGTAGTAATCATAGGCGGGGGATTAGCAGGACTTGCTGCAGCATATCGCTTAGCTTCCCATCATCAAGTTACTGTTATTGAAAAGGATGAAATATTAGGCGGAATGCTGCAGAGTTATCATATCAACGATTATTATATTGAAAAATTCTACCACCATTTCTTTTCAGGCGATAATGAACTTTCGGAATTGATCAATGAACTGGGCCTTGCAGACCAGGTAGTATGGCTCAAAGGTAATACCGGTTATTACCGGGAAGGCAGGGCGTATCCTATGAACACTCCGTTGGAGATATTGAAATTCCCACCTCTGTCGATCATAGATATATTCAGGCTGGGATTGCTGGTAATGCGGGCTAAGACCATTAAAGATATCAGACCCTATGATACTATCACAGCAAAGGAATGGATCATCAGGATTGCAGGTAAAGGAGTATATAATAATTTTTTTTTACCCTTGCTAACTAGCAAGTTTGGGAAAAGTGCGGATAAAGTTAGTGCCGCATGGCTGCTTGGAAGAGTAAAAATACGATCAGATAGAGGTACTCAAGGTGAGAGACTGGGATATATGAAAGCAGGTTTCTATCAATTGATACATGCACTGACTGAATCAATAGATAAAAAAGGTGGAAGTATTATCTCAGGTAACCCGGTCAGGACCATACATTTCGATAGCGGCAGACCTTCGAGTGTAGAATTACAAAGAGGTACATTGCAGTGTGATGTAGTAATATCCACTGCGTCTCCTATGACACTCTCAGGACTGATCAAACCGGGAATTCTTGACCTTAACCTTGACCAAATACGATATCAGGGTACATGCTGCGCATTACTGGGCATATCCGAATCCTTAATGAAAGATGGTACATACTGGCTGAACATTGATGCAGAAGTACCTTTCGGTGCCTTGATAGAGCATACTAATTTTATGCCTGTGCAGGATTATAGACAGGAGCATCTGGTCTATATTGCATCATACTTCCAGGACCCTGAAGATACACTATATACAGCTGACCGGGAAAAGGTAATAAAGAAATTCATACAGAGTTTAGAGTACATGTTCCCTGATTTTGATCAAAGTAGTGTGTTATGGTGGAAATTGACACGTGATATACAGACCGCACCGGTATATGAAACAGGTTATGCTGA
This sequence comes from Candidatus Methanomarinus sp. HR1, assembly GCA_002926195.1. Taxonomy (GTDB): domain Archaea; phylum Halobacteriota; class Methanosarcinia; order Methanosarcinales; family Methanocomedenaceae; genus Methanomarinus. The sequence goes on from MZXQ01000105.1 coordinate 12,187, forward strand.
TACTATACTGCCTTATTGTACAAATGTTAAAGGACTATACCTTGCAGGTATGTTCTCTGAGGCAAATTATCCTGAAAGGAGTATGAATGATTCCATTAAAGCAGGATATAAGGCAGCAGAAGCAGTTTTACACGAAAGTGACTTATAATGTATCAACATACCTGAGGGTTTATATGAATAAAGAGATCGAAATTCTTATAAAAAAATTTGCACTTCAGAATGCTGTCAAATACGAAAAGGCACCCCAAATAGGTGCTGTTATGGGCAAACTTATGGGTGAGCACCCCGAACTCAGGGCAAAGGCCAGGGAAATATCACCACTCATTGGTATTATTTTAAAAGATATAGCATCAGGATCGCCTGATGAATGGCAGGAAGAACTTAAAACTCTTGCTCCTGAACTGATAGATGAGCTATCTGTCCGTAAAGAACCTGATAAAGGATTAAAACCACTTCCTGATTCAAAAGACAGAATCGTAATGAGATTTGCTCCAAACCCCAATGGTCCGCCTACGCTGGGTAGTACACGCGGCATAGTTGTCAATAGTGAATATGTTAGAAAATATGATGGTACATTCATCATCAGATTTGATGATACTGATCCTGTGACCAAACGTCCTATGCCTCAAGCATATGACTGGTATATAGAGGATTGCAAGTGGCTTGGGGCAGAGCCTGACCAGGTGGTAATAGCATCAGACAGACTGCCTGTATACTATGAATATGCCGAATCGCTCATAGCTTTCGGTCATGCCTATGTATGCGCCTGTACACAGGATGAGTTCAAAAAATTAAAGGACACTAAACAGGCATGTCCGCACAGGGATATTGCACCTGAAGATAATTTAAGAGAATGGAAGCGCATGCTTGCAGGTGAATATAACGAGCGTACAGTTGTGCTTCGGATCAAGACCGATATCAAACATAAAGATCCTGCTATACGGGACTGGGGAGCTTTCAGGATAATCAAAACTCCACACCCCCGACCTGAAGTAGGGGACAAGTATGTAGTCTGGCCAATGCTGGATTTTGAAGGAGCCATAGAAGACCACTTGCTTGGTGTGACCCATATCATACGGGGTAAGGACCTGATAGACAGCGAGAGCCGCCAGAAGTTTATTTATGATTATCTGGGATGGACATATCCTCATACCTTCCACTGGGGTAGAATAAAGATGCATGAATTTGGTAAATTCAGTACCAGTGCTCTGCGAACATCTATTGAGGCTGGTGAATATTCGGGCTGGGATGACCCTCGACTGCCTACTTTACGTGCTCTTCGTAGACGCGGGATACGTCCTGAAGCACTGCGTAAATTCTTTATTGATATGGGTGTGGGTGAAACCGATGTGAGCCTTAGCCTTGATAACCTGTATGCTGAGAACAGAAAATTGATAGATGCAGATGCTAATAGGTATTTCTTTGTCTGGGATCCTGTGAAACTGGAGATCACGGGTTTTGAACCGACTGTTGCCAGACTATCTTTACACCCTTCTGAGGATAGGGGATTCAGGGAGATACCAGTAAGTAACAGCGTGTTTGTTTGCAGCCAGGATATTAAGGATGCACGTCCTGGTGATGTACTCAGATTAAAAGACCTGTGTAATATCAGGATCATTGATGGCAATACAGCCGAATTTATCGGATATGATATTGAAACAATAAAAAAGGGAACAGGGCGAATTATACACTGGGCTCCAGTTGATGGCATATCTGTTAGTGTAATGACACCTGAAGGTGAGATCACTGGCATAGGGGAAGCAGGTATTATAAAAGAACTTGATGCGGTAGTGCAGTTCGAAAGGTACGGATATGTCAGGATAGATAGTGTAAATAAGCAGGTAATTGCCTATTTTACACATAAGTAGGAAAACAGGATGGGCTGATGGAACAAGTAAGCAGCTCTAAGTTTACCAGACCAGTGTACACATGTGCTGACGGAGTCAGGTTTGCCACACCTGAGATCGTGGCCAGGTACAGGGCCAGGCGGCTTAAGACCAATATACTGGCAGATATAAGCTGTGGTATTGGGGGACAGACTGTTTTTTTCGCACAGCAGTGTGATCTCGTCTACGGGATCGAGCTTAATAAGAATAAGCTGGACTGTGCCTGTAAGAATGCTGCATTATATGGTGTTGATAATATCACATTTATTGAAGGTGATGCATTATCACCAGGTATGGTCAAACAGATGAGCAATGCACAGATTATCTTCTGTGACCCATCCAGACCAAAAACCGAGAATGTACGCAATACTGATATCTTACAACCCGGGATCTCTGAGGTATTGAATGCATACAGGGATATTACTAAGCGCGTGGTTTTTGAAGCCCCGCCACAGATACCGCCTGAACGTATTAAATTTGAGTGTGAATGTGAGTATCTTAGTGTGAACTCTAAGTTGAACAGATTGACACTATACTTTGGTCAGCTTATGAAATGTGGTCGCTCGGCAGTAGTACTTGAGGGTGACAAGTACTATCCACTGCGATCAGATGATAAGAAGTTAATATCTAATGCTGATAAGATGGGGATATATGCTTTTGAACCTGATCCTGCTGTAGTAAAAGCCGGATTGTTAGGAGAACTTGCAGATGAACTGGGTCAAAAGGTAGATTATATATCAATTGACAGTAGACGCAGTCTTTTAACCTCTGATATACTTCTTGATTCACCTTTTATAAAAAACAGATACATGGTGCTTGATAAAGTTCCATTTGAATGTGGTGTGATTAATAGGTCTCTTATTGATCTTGGTATAGGTCGGGCTTTGATACGGTTCAATGTTGCACCCAGGCAGTATTGGGAGTTGAGAAACCGGGTTGAGAGGGGGCTAATGGGAGAAAGGACAGCGCATCTGTTCAGATTGCAGGATGGTATTTATGTACTTGAGAGAATTTGATCACAAAGAGCTTGTCCACAGGGCACAGAGACGCAAGTAAGACCTCGGATTTCTAATCCGAGGATGTGAAAGCCCCGCACAATTGGAATGCTTACCTTAATTGAGTGAAATCTGTGTTTAAATTCTTTACCTTGAACCGCAAGCATTGATTAAAATCGTTTCCATCAAAGTCACACGGCAGAAGTTCATTTGCACTACACTTCATTGCACTGAGAAATGGGCATTTATCTATCATATGGATCAACCTGAATGAATTATTATTAATTAAATATGGATAAATAACATTTAGATGTTACGATTGTAATATATTCTCAAGTTCATCTCTCTGCTGAGGAGTTAGTTCTTCCATGGCTTTTTGAGACTGGATCGTCATTCTCTTAATAAATAGTGCTTCAAGCATTGGCAAAATCAGGTTGGTATTTTTTCTATTAATGTAATCTTCCCTGGCATACTCACGCATAGTGTTCAGTGACTCGGGAGTCATCTTGCCCTGCCCCAGACCAGGACATTGCTTATCTATTATCGAATAATTTGTTCCGTTATAACCAAGCGGATATGACCTACATGATACAGGCTTGCTTGTTTCTACTTTACATTTCTTCTTTTCAGTATCATAAAGGGCACATACTTTTTTATCATCCTGGTCTACTTTGTCCAGTTGAACAGTGATCGAACTGTATTCTCCGACAATCGAGAGAAACGGGATTACCATATACATCATCCCATGTTCCATCCATTCCTTGATATCACTAAGACATATCGTTACATCTCTTTCACAGCATTTGCCGCAATCAGTACAATTGAAAATAAATTTTGGTATATCATTCATGTTTGCGAACTCCTTGTGATCTCACCTGCTATATTAGTACTCATGATCTTCTTGATCTCATCAATATCCTGTGTCTGTCCCGCAGCCCACATCAGTTTGACAAGTGCAACCTCAGGCAGCATATCTTCACCTTCAATAACACCGGCCTTGAGTATATCCCGTCCCGTATCATATACACGATCACATACTCTTCCGTTGATGCACTGGCTGGTCATTACTACGGGAATGCCGGCCTGTGTTGTCCTTTCTATATACGGGATCCATTCAGTGGATACATGTCCCAGACCTGTACCTTCCAGTACGATACCCTTATAATTAGCAGAAGCAAACAGCAGAGTCTCAGGACTGGCACCAGTAGTATATTTAAGTAGTGCGCATCTTGATGTCATCTTGATGTTAATACTCAGTTCTCGCTCACCACGCTTAATATAATCAAGATGTGTGGTGATCTTACCTGAAGGATAATCCACCTGTCCCAGTGGTCTTGAATTAATAGTTTGGAATGCATCACGCCGACTGGTATGCATCTTTCTAACCCTGGTTGCTCTGTGTATATTGCAGTGATCATCTGAAGTAGTGGCGTGCATAACCACTGTAACCTCAGCTATATCACTTGTGGCCACTTGAGCCGCACATATGGCATTCATAGCATTATCACTGCTGGGCCGATCAGCACTACGCTGGCTGCCTACGAACACAATAGGCACAGGTGTTTTGATCATAAAGGCAAGAGCAGCGGCAGTATACATCATAGTATCAGTACCATGGGTGATAATTACACCACTGGCTCCGGAACTGATCTCTTTCTCCACTTCCTCTGCGAGTTTGATCCAGTAGTCAGGACGCATATTCTCAGATAATATACTATATACCACTTTAGCATTGAAATTAGCGATCTTTGTCAATTCAGGTATGGCAAGTAGTATATCCTCAGCAGTGAACTGACTGGTCACAGCTCCGGTCCTATAGTCCACTTTGCTGGCAATAGTACCACCCGTAGACAGGATAGATACTGTCGGCAGATTTGGATTAGGAGGAGGTATCGTAACCTCTTGCGCCATAACATCACTTTTTTTCTCAAGCAGTTCCATTTCTACAGTATGAGGATCAAAACCGGCATTATATCCGTTAATTAATTTTATCACTATAGAACCTGTGGTTGAGGGCATAAGTACACCCTGATATGAATTATCTCCACGTTTGATAAGTACTGTATCTCCTTCTTCAGTCATTGTTTTTAACTCTCGCAATAAATAATCTTTGTATATCCTCAAGTCTTTTCATAGCGTCCCGGACAGTATTAACTTTTATCTCAAGGGCATCAATATCATGTGTTAACTGGTATTCCCGATCTTCTATCATCCTGCATACTTCCCTGGGCATAGGACCTCCAACTACATCACGCCGGTCAATATTATGCCTGATATCCATTGCCTCTTCAAATAGTTGCTGGGTGAGTCCTTCCTCTGATAGCTTTATACCTGTGATCTGCATTGCGATCCTGTCAGTTTCTTCAAGAGTATATTCACTACTTCTTGCCATAGTCCCTACAATCCGGTGAGCTGTTCTAAAGGACAGTTCAGTTGTTCTTACAATGGTATCAGCCAGTTCGGTGGCTGTAGTAAAACCAATTTTTGATGCTGATAACATATTTTCAGTATTGATTTTCATAGTTGACAGGATACCTGATACTATTTGTGTTGAACTTGTGACGGCAGCAGTTGCATTCCACAGATGAGGGGTGATCTCCTGCATGTCCCTGTTATAGCTCATAGGTAGGGCCTTGTTAATGGATAGTACAGACATCAAACACCCGTGAACTGTACCGGTCTTTGCTCTAATTAGTTCTGCAGTGTCAGGATTCTTTTTCTGGGGCATGATAGATGATGTGGATGCAAAACGATCATCAAGTTCAATAAAATTGAATTCTTCAGTACTCCACAGTATCAACTCTTCTGCTATCCTGCTCAGGTTCGTCATGACATTGGAAAATGTTGAAACAGATTCTATAATAAAATCCCTGGTACTTACGGCATCCATTGAATTTTCTATCAATCCGTCGAATCCAAGCAGTTCACGAGTGCGTTCACGGTTAATATCAAATCCGGTCGATGCAAAAGCTGCAGCTCCCAGTGGTGATAGATTTGTTCTTATGTATACCCCGAAAAGCCGCTGGTAATCTCTGGCAAAGGCATCATGATAGGCAAGTAAATGGTGGCCTAAGGTAGTAGGTTGGGCATGTTGTAGATGTGTAAATCCCGGCATAATTGTTTGCCTATGCTCTCTTGCAGCTAGCAGAAGGGTTTTTCTTAGTTCGTTGACTACACGTATCAATACAATCAATTTTTCCCTTAATGTCAACCTTATACATGTAACAACCTCATCATTTCTAGACCGTGCAGAATGCATCCTCCCGCCAATGTCTTCCCCGATCATCTCAATAAGCCTGGTTTCTATGGACATATGGATATCCTCATAGGACATATCAAGTGCTCTAAAACCTTCTTGTTGAATTTTTTCCAGAGAGACAAGAAGAAGTGTGCATTCGTCCCATGTTATGATCCCTACTTCAGAGAGCATGATCACATGTGCTGCATCTACCAGCAAATCTGCTTCAAAAATATTTATATCAGCATCCATAGAAGAAAGATATTTTAGAACATTAGTATCTTCTTCTGATCCCAGCCGTCCTCTTCGCAAGATATCATTCATAATAAATCAAACCTATCGTACATGATCATTTATAGAATAAAATTATTTGTCCAAATAGTAATTTATCTATATTTTATACTATACCTGTTTTTAATTTTTTATAGTATATCAAGTATAACTTGATATACTATAAAAAAGGATGTTTTTAAAAAAAAATGGCATCCACTTTAAAAATTATGGTATTTTAACAGGATTTACACGGATTCAACTTAAAGGAGGTGTTAATTACCAATAGATTTAAAGTGGAGATGATGGATACGTAAATTTTCATTTTATGCATTAACCTCGGTATGCATTGACTGATTCAATACCATTTTTATTCTAGCCTTTAATTCTCTGGGATCAAAAGGTTTTACAATATAATCATTAATATTCAGATTCATTGCTTTTAGTTTGTCATCCACACTTGATTTGGCAGATAGTATTATTATGGGGATGGTTTTTGTATATTCATGTTTTTTTAATTCTTTACACACCTGGTATCCATCCATATGTGGCATCATGATATCCATAACCAGAATATCCGGGGAATGAGTAAAGGCCATCCCGAGAGCTTCTTTCCCATTTTCAGCCTCCAGTATCTCAAACGGTTCATATCCTAAAGCTTCCCTGATAATGGTAAGTACATTCTTATCATCATCAACGATTAGTACTTTAATCTTTTTTTCAGATGGTACATTTGTTATATCATTATTCTGTAAGAACCATACTTTTGAAGTGCCAATATTCTCGCAATTTACTTTACCTTTTTTCTTTAAACCTTCCAGATATTTAAGGGCAGTCACTTTACACATATGTGATCTATTAACTACTTCAGTAGTTGTTGACCTTCCATCCTCTAAAATATCGATTAATTCCTGCTCACGCCAATGCATAATGAATAACCTATTTTTTATTATAATATGTTGAGTAAATTTACCTGTGATGACAAAATTATATATGATATATTCATATGTTTTGTCCATACATTTCTTTAGGAATCTCTTTGTACAGTATTAAGTTTTTCACGCCACAAACTCATTTGCTCTATGGCAAACTTGGCACGATGGTAATTGTTCATTTTCTGGAATTCCTCATCAACCTCGCATAATAGAACGTTCATTTTATCTTCCATCTTTTTCAAACCCCTTTACTTGTATTCAAATTTTTCTAAAAGATATATATCTCCTGTATTTTAACGATATATATTGTAGGACATCAGGTGAAATCCCACTCCCTTTAATTACCGTTTGAACGTTACGCTATTTAACACTTTCTATTCGTTCATTTATTTTTAAACGTATAGATAAGTTCACTCTTAACATTAAATTTAGAAAATGAAAGCAAAGTACGCTTTTTTTTAGTATATCAAGTATAAACTGATATATCGAAAATCCGAGCGAATGGAGGATTTTGTTCAAGCACCCATTTTCTTCATCATCTTCTGGATATTAAACTTTCCACTACGTAGTCCCTTGAATGCCTGCTGCATCATCCTATGTTGCTTAAGGAGCAATCTTACATCTTCCACTGAGTTACCTGAGCCTCTTGCAATTCTTTTCACCCTGCTACTCCCTATGACCTTAGGTTCTTCCAGTTCATTCGCTGTCATACTATCCATAATCACCTTGAACTTACCCAGTGTACTCTCTGTCATCTGGAACTGCTCATCAGATAAATCTGCATTTTTAGGAAGTAAAGGCATAGAAGGAAGCATTTGCATTATCTGTTTTAGTGGTCCCATTTTATTCATAGCTTCCATCTGTTTATACATATCCTTTAGTGTGAACTTACCCCGCATCAGGCTGTCCATATCGAAATCATCTTCGATCATTGCTTCCTGGGCCTTTTCGATCAATGTCTTAATATCTCCCATTCCTAATAATCGTGAGATAAAGCGATCAGGCTCGAATTTTTCAAAATCATCCGGTTTCTCACCTGTACCAATAAAAGCAATTGATGATTTTGTTTCAGTTACGGCAGAGAGTGCCCCGCCACCTTTAGCCGTTCCATCCAGTTTGGTAATTACCACTCCTGTAATGCCCACAGATTCGTTGAATACCTTTGCCTGTTCACTGGCCTGCTGTCCAATAGCTGCATCTATCACCAACAGTCTGTGATCAGGCTGGGCTATAGCATGGATATTCTCCATTTCAAGGATCAGGTCATCTTCCAGGGCATGACGTCCGGCTGTATCAATAATGAGGATATCATATTTACCCACCTCTTTCATGCCTTTTTTGACAATGTCTACGGCATCCTTATTATCTTTATCACCATAGAATGATACGTTCAAACGGCTGCATAGAGTACTTAACTGTTCAAATGCCCCGGGCCTGTAAGTATCAGCACATATGACTGCAGGTTTTAGTCCCTTTCGCTGAAAGAACCTGCCAAGTTTGGCTGTAGTTGTTGTTTTACCACTGCCTTGAAGACCTACCATCATGATTTTTTGTGAACCCAGTTTTATTTCAGTTCCCTGGCCCATGATGTTGAGGAGCTCCTGATACACAATATTAATAACATGCTCTCTTGGGCTCATCCCTGTGGAAACACTCTCTTTTAATGAGCGTTCCTTGATCTTATTAGACAGTTCCATTACCAGTTTTACATTAACATCTGCCTGAAGCAAAGCACGCTGAATATCCTTTACGGCATCGTTCACGACTTTCTCATCGATCCGGCCAGCTCCGGCTATTTTTTTTAAAGCATCCTGCAAAGAGTTACCAAGTTTATCAAGTACCATCTTTCTTTTTTCACCTCTGCATCTCTGACAGTAATGTAGCGTTAAACAATTACATAATCCTTATGGTTAGGGTTTTTTTTTAAATTATGAACATAAAAGTCACCCAGGCTATTAAAGCCATGACAACCGAATGTTTCAAACCCCCGATCCATTCTCCTTCACCCAATTGACCTGCCACCAGACCAGAAGCAATACCCTGGATTAAAGCTGCATGGAAATACAGCCGGTAAAAGACTTCCGGATCAAACGCACCCATAAAAGATTCGGCACCACCACCGGTAGCTGAGGCACTAGCACCAGCTTCAGCCATTACAGGGATTAAAGAATATGATAAGATACCTATTACGAATAAAAACACAAAGAATGCCATGTAGCTTATTACTATATAGATTAACATAGTACCTACGCGTTCCCGCTCCAGAAGTTTGATTGAATAGGCATCTGAAGCTGCCACCTCCAGTACATCCGCAACATTTCCTCCTGCCCGGCTGGCCTGGTTGATCAGTGACACTGAACGGACGATTAGAGATGTGGCATTTCGATCTGCAAATTTCTCAAGAGCTTCTTCAAATGATATACCCCATGAGAGCATAGCATCGATCTGTTTGATCTCTTTGGTCAATGCACCATATTCACCTTTAGCAACAGTATTCACTGATTTTGTCAGCGTCATTCCGGAACGGTTCATCTCAGCAACATCTCTAAGAAAATTAGGTAAATACTCTTCTATCTTTTTAACTGTTTGCCTTTGAGAGTAATGGAGATATCCAGGTGGAGTTATTGCTATTAAGAAAGTGAACAGCACTACACTGTCCAATCCGGAAGCAAATCCGATAAAATAAAATCCTACCATAAAGAACACAAATGCAATAGGAATACTGAAGATTAATACGTAAATCGGATTTTTACTTAATTCCTTCTTAGGTGATCTCATAAAACGCCGGATTTGTATCCACTTTTTGGATTTTTCTATATGCATGAGCATGTTATCATACTCAATCGCCTCCAAAGTGTGTTTATCCATTTGATTTAATTGTTCCGGATTACTATATGTCAATTTATTACACCTCCGGGGTCAGGCTGCTAACAAGGATAACAAACATGACACTTGATACCGGGATCACCATATAGATCAGTAGATATAAAATTATCATATCCGACCCCCCCATGATCGACATCACAGATACCATTACAATCAAAAACAGCGGGCCGGCTATAAAGGCCGTAACATAGGTTTCTGCTATCAATCCAAGTGTTTCAAGAAACTCCCTCTGTTCACGCATGTTCTCTACTACAAACTGATTAGCCTTGAGTTTTAGAAATGATTCCAGATCGCCACCGGATGATACAATGGTTATTGCCCCTTGCAGGAATTCCTGAAGTTTATAGGATGGAGTGGTGGCTGCTACAGTCTTCAATCCATGAACTAAATCATAACCCATTAGCTTAATATCCCTTACAATATATGAAGCTTCAACAGCTGCTTCCCCGTATATCGGGTTTTTGGCAAGGCTTAAGAAAACATCAACCGGAACAACTCCTGCTCCTGACATAGCTGACATATAATGTACGGCATAAGGGAGCATTTGATCTATATTACGCTTTCTGGTACTGTTAAATAATGCAGGATAATATCTAATTGTAAAAAAGGTACCTCCACCAAAAATAACTACTGAAGCTATGACCACTATGATCTTTATGGCAATATTCTTATATTGGTTGAATCTTTGAACAGCATCTGTTATTATTGATTGATCCATCACGATATCAGGAGTACCGACAAACCATATGATAATAATAGCAACTACCAACCCGATTATACTCATAAATATGGAACACAAAAGTGCGACTGAGAGATACATATCATAACTGATGTTCCATCTGGTTTTTAACAAATCCTGCCGTAGATTAAAATATTTTTCGCGCCTGGTCTTGAAAAGACTTCCGAACAGCCGGAATGCAAATATATAAATAAAGCTAACTGTCATACAGTTCCTTCCTTACAATTTCCATTAATGTGTCTGGTTCACGATAGTATGTAGTAACTATCTTGGCTACATCTTCAAAATGTTTTACATTCTTCATACGTCCCCATTCCAGGATCTCTTGCCGCCGCTTCAATTCATCTTGCAGATGTTCATGATCCCATCCCCTATTCTCCATAATGGACTCTAAAGTATATGACCGACCTGAATATGCAAATTCGTCCCTGGATGCCTGCCAGCTAAATACCTCATTTGTCAGCAATTCTCCTGTCCTGGGGTCTACTCCAACGATCTCAGTTATGGCCTTGGCGCGTCTGACCCGGTCATTACCTAATCGTACCTGCACCTGTATGATCACGATATCAAGAGATTGAAGCATGATCCTGGGTATATTGATAGGAGGATTCTCAAGACGGTGGACTACTGATTGTACTGAGTCCGCATGTATGGTTGAGAAGGTGGTATGTCCTGTACTCATAGCCTGGAATAGAACATATGTTTCCTCGCCTCTTACTTCGCCTACCAGCATGTATTCAGGACGCTGGCGCAGAGCTGCTCGCAATAGATCATATAGATTGATAGTGCCTGTTGCTTTTCCGATAAAGGTCTCACGGGTCACTCCTGCTATCCAGTTGGAATGGGGAAGGTTCAGTTCTCTGGTATCTTCCATAGAAACTATCTTTGATTCAGGCGGGATAAATAAAGACAAAGCATTCATACTACTTGTCTTTCCGGAAGCCGTACCGCCTGCAAAGACGATATTCTTGCTATTCTCAACAGCTAGCCAGAGATATGCGATCATCATTGTTGAATAGGTATTAAAATCAATAAGATCAGGTGGAGTTAATGGACTTTCCTTGAACTTCCTGGTAGTAAAGGAACTACCACGGGTTGTTACTTCCCTTCCAAGCGTTAGTTGTATCCTTGAACCATCTGGCATGGTTGCATCCAGTAATGGATCTGCGATGGAGATATGTCTTCCGCATATCTGTGCGATCCTTACTACAAAAGCATCCAGTTCAGTCTCATCCTCGAAAGTAATATCTGTTTCTATGGATTCGTGTTTTCTATGATATATATATATAGGCGTATGCGGTCCGTCGCAGGAAATATCTTCCAGATACGGATCGTGCATCAATGGATCGATCTTTCCATAGCCCATAAATTCGACATATATGTAGTACATGATCTTGGTGAATGATAATGTTTCTACATCTATCTGGTAATCCCAGAGGATATCTAATATAATATTCCGTAAATATTCCTCAGCACCGGTTTTTTCAAGTTGGTTCAGGTTAATATCCATGGTTTCGGTAAGCCTTATCTTGATCTCATTTAATAGTTCTTTTTCTGCGGCACTCAGTTCCGGTTCCAGAGTATGATATATATAAGTATGTGTATCTGGATTATATGAGACCCGTATATATGCATAAGGTTCATTCACAGGATAAAGTTCAATTTCTTCATAAATGTAATCATCACTTAATGAAGTATCTACTAATGGGCCGTGTTTTTCAATGTCATATTCTTCAATCTCTATTTTTTTATTCCCAAACCGGTTAATAATGCGCTGGAACAGTGAGGGTTCTGGCTCGATAACTTCTTCGACATCAGGTACAATCATCTCTTCTCGTTCCAGTTCTGTGATCTCTTCAAGGGTCTTTTCCCAGATAGATTCCACAGTCTCAGGAAGCATTACTCTTCTATGTTCTATTATATCCCCGTCTTCGATACGGGTTTTAAACTTATCAATATCCAGCTTTGCTCCGTCAGGCACAATAAGTTCAGATAAGATGTTATTCTCTTCTTCGCTCATTTCACTGGAGGATACATCCTGTAGCTCAGATTCTGTTATACTATCATTCACTAGCACATCACTCCCCTTCTAATCAACACTCATAATTATAATCACCAGATAAGTACTTATAAGTAACGATAATGATACAATACTACGTTTATGTCCGTCAATCTTCATTCCACCTGCAGGGAACTCATCCATTTAATACTACAGGGTGATATCCAAACTGAACTGGAACTCAATAAAAAAAAAAAGGTATTAAGTGCTAAATATCATTTGAATGGTCTGCCCGGCAATGCCGAAATCCTATCTAGAGCACAGCCTGACGAATATGACCGAGTTGTTGAAATATTAAGGATAAAACCTGTACGAACTATCTCAGGTGTGGCAGTGATAGCTGTTATGACATCTCCTGCTCCGTGCCCACACGGAGTTTGTTTACCGTGCCCGGGCGGACCGGATTCAATTTATCAGTCCCCTCAAAGCTATATGGGCCGCGAGCCTGCAACAATGCGAGCTATCGGGCATAATTTTGATCCCTATCTACAGGTCACTGGCAGGCTGACCCAGTTAAGTGAGATTGGGCATTGTGTGGATAAGACAGAACTGATCATAATGGGTGGAAGTTTCACATCCAGAAACGTCTGTTATCAGGAATGGTTCGTAAGGCGATGTATCGAAGCTATGAATGATTTTCAAACACGCCAGGATACGGGTGTGTTCAGGTATCTTGAAAATGTCCTCAATGAGAATGAAACAGCTTCTGTTCGTAATATTGGAATCACGTTTGAGACCAGACCGGACTGGGCTGGCCCTGATGAAGTGGATAGAATGCTAATACTCGGTGGTACTAAAGTGGAAATCGGTGTGCAGAGTACTTATGATTTTGTACTGGATAAGATCAATAGAGGGCATACTGTCCACCATACCTGTCTTGCTAACAGGGTTTTGAGGGATTCCGGATTTAAAGTAGGGTTTCATATGATGCCGGGCCTACCTGGTTCATCTAAAGAAATGGATATGCGTATGTTTTTGCGGTTGTTCAATGATGAAGAATTTATGCCTGATTACCTGAAGATATATCCTGCACTCGTCACAGAAGGAACTGGTCTGTATAAACAATGGAGATCTAAAGAATATCATGCTTTTGAACTGGATGAAGCAGTGGAATTAATTGCAAACATCAAGTCTATCCTACCACCATGGGTCAGACTGCAACGAGTTCAAAGGGATATCCCTGCATGGCAGATCATTGCTGGTGTTACTAAAAGTAATCTGCGACAGCTGGCTGGGAACAGACTGACGCAATCCGGTGGGCAATGTCGCTGTATACGATGCCGTGAAGCAGGGCATAAATCCCTTAAAGGTATCGAACCCGGGAACATCCGGATGGTAACCAGGTCCTACCGTGCTTGTGGTGGGCAGGAACATTTCATTTCTTTTGAGGATGTCGAGCAGGATATATTGATCGGGTTTCTCCGATTAAGGTATCCATATTCACCACACCGCTGTGAGCTTGAAAATACTGCCCTGGTAAGAGAATTACATATTTACGGACCTATGGTGAGTATGGGCGCAAAGCCGCTAAATAAGGAATGGCAGCATAGGGGATATGGTGAAGAACTGCTTAAAGAGGCAGAAGAAATGACAAAACAAGCGGGTTTTGCTAAACTTGCGATCATTAGCGGGATAGGGGTGAGGCCTTATTATAATCGGCTGGGTTTTATTCGGGAGGGGGTTTATATGGTTAAGAAATTGTAAGAGTAAAAGGATAAAAATGATATGGATTCAGACAGAAGATTTATAACTGTGAAGGTTGATTTAGAGCTAGTCGATTATTTTTATCAAGGCCTCCTTAAGAATTGATTAAATTTTTTCATATAGGGTCTTTTTAGATTAGTTGATTTGAATTATAAAGGAGGAAAATAAATGAACCCGAGGGGTTACCATAACGAAGGCGGATTCAGAGAACCTAGAGAGATGCACAAAGCAACGTGTTCTGATTGTGGTAAAGAAACTGAAGTGCCTTTTAAACCGGATCCTGATCGACCTGTATACTGCCAGGAATGCTTCCAAAACCATAGACCGAAGAGATATTAATTCGGAGGTTTAGGACTATGCACTTTGCATTTGATCAGAGTGTATTGGACAGTTTACTAACTTATAATAAAATATGAATATGTGCAGTTAAGTAAGAATTATATCCAAAGATTGCACAAATTAATTTTTTTTTAGTATATCAAGTATAACTTGATATATCGAAAATCCGACCGGAGAGAGGATTTTGTTATTCATAACAAACTATTGTAAATTTTATATATTTTAAGACTATAGCGTCAATATGGCATATGTTTTAAAAGGAGATCATAAACAACATATAGTCCAACGATTATATGACTACAATGGGGAATTATAATGTCAAAAGTAAAAATTGCAATAAACGGATATGGTACAATTGGAAAACGAATAGGAGATGCAGTGACTGCTCAGAATGATATGGAGATTGCAGGAGTGGTCAAGACCCGCCCTACATTTGAAGCAAATGTTGCGGTTGATAGAGGTTTTGATATCTATGCATCATCATCGGACAAGACCGGGGCATTTAATAAAGCCGGTATCGAAACATCAGGCACTCTGGAAGAACTACTGGATAAGGCTGATCTGGTAGTTGACTGCACACCCGGTGGAGTTGGTGCTTCTTATAAGAAGCTATATGAAAAATATGGTGTTAAAGCCATCTGGCAGGGCGGCGAAGATCACGAAGTAGCAGGTTTTAGTTTCAATTCGGAAGCAAATTATAACGATGCTATAGGCAGGGACTTTACCAGAGTGGTCAGTTGTAATACAACGGGGCTAACAAGAGCACTATTTCCACTTGATCAGACCTATGGGATTAAGAAGTCCAGGGTCACTTTAATGCGCAGGGCGGCAGACCCTGGCAATATTAAAAGCGGCCCGATAAATGCCATCATACCAAACCCTATAAGCTTACCAAGCCATCACGGACCGGATGTGAATTCCATACTCCCGCATATTGAGATTGCTACGGTAGCAGTGAAATTATCTACCACTATCATGCATTTCCATGCATTGAACGTGGAAATGAACAAAGATTTCGAACCGGATGATATCATTGACCTGTATGCAAGCAGACCGAGGATCAGGTTTGTTTCAGGAGACCAGAATATCAAGAGTACAGCTGAGGTCATGGAACTGGCAAGAGACCTCGGACGCAGCCGCTGTGACATGTTTGAAAATGTGATATGGAAGGACAGTATCAGCAAATATCATGGTGAATTATACTTCTTCCAGGCAATACACCAGGAATCAGATGTCGTACCTGAGAATATTGATGCAATACGCGCTATGTGCGAACTTGAATCAGATGGAGCTAAATCTATAGAAGAGACTAATAGAACAATGGGGATCAGCAAGTAGAATATGCACTACCCTATTCCACAACTGGTTGCAGGAGCACGAAATTCTACAGCCGTATCTGCATGCAAAGATTATGCTGATGCCATATATTTTTCTGTTGACAGGTTCAGCTTAAGAGCAAGAGCCGTGGATATCACTCTTGATAATCTTGATGATTTTGTCAAATATGTTAGAGATTGCGGTCTTAAAGCCTATCTTGCGGTTAATACAGTGATCTATCCTGATGATCTACTGGAAGTATCTACTGTTATAGAGAGTGCAAAACACGCCAGAGTAGATGCTATTATTGCCTGGGACCCTGCTGTGATACAACAGGCTGTTGATCATGGCCTCAGGGTGCATATATCCACACAGGCAAATGTGTCCAACTGGAAGGCTGCAGAATACTACCGCTCAATGGGTGCCAGCCGTGTGGTGCTGTCAAGAGAACTGAGCTTAGAGCAGATCAAACTGATTAGACAGCATACTGACATGGAACTTGAAGTGTTCATACACGGCGCTATGTGCCAGTCAATATCAGGCCGTTGCTACCTTTCAGCTTATCTACTGGGCAGGTCAGGTAACTGCGGTGACTGTACTCAACCGTGCAGATGGCCATGGACCTTACATGGACAAGATGGGGCACTGGTTGAACTCGGAGGAAAATATCTATTAAGCGTAAAAGACCTGTGTATGATCGAGCATATACCTGAACTGATAGATACGGGTGTGAATGCTTTTAAGATAGAAGGTAGATTACGAAATGCACAATATATAAATACCGTATCAAAATGTTATTACTCTGCAATAGAAGCCTGCTTTAACGGTTCATATACACTAAAAAAAGCACAGAAATGGAAGGAACAATTAAGTGCAGTGTATAACAGGGGATTTTCCACTGGATTCTATTTAGGGACCCCGGGGCCGGATGGACTGGCTTGTGATGTGGATATGAATGCTTCACATATGCGCAGGCAGGCTGTTGGTATAGTACTGAATTATTTCCCCAAGCAAAATGCTGCGGCTATAAGACTGAATGAGCAGAGCATTTGCGTGGGGGATTTGATAGTTATTGAGGGGGCAAGTACATATCTTGAGCAGAAAGTAGAGTCATTGATGAAGGATAAACAATCTATTATCGGAACCAAAAAAGGGCAGGATGTTGGTTTAAGTGTAGCAGGAAGAGTGAGGAAAAATGATCGGATATATAAGATAGAGAAGCATACCGGGCTATAATCAGGTGACATCTTTGGATTTTTATATCTCATCTGCTAAACAAGCAACTGCATAAGCCGGGAATACTTTTGAGATATCAGTACCATATATTTCAGATATTATAGTACATGTAAGTCCAGTGTGTTGTGCTGCATCCTGTACCAGGAACTCGCCCAGACCGGCACCCACAATATGATCGATACCGTGCTTTAATGAGAGAAACTTAAGTGCTTTACTAAGTTCATTTCTTTGATGCTTATAAACCTTTTGTGCTATCTCCGTTATTGTCACATAATCAATCTCAGAAGTATCAGCACATACTACCCTGGCCAGACGCCTTGCAGCATCTTCTTTATTCTTTGCTTCATTATCAGCAGTGTCACAGGTATAGTCCTCTGACATGATTCTTTCCAGCAGTAAATATACATCTGCTGTCTGGGCAAAGAACTCGGAAGAAACTCTATACCGGGTGCCGTACAGATCTATCCTATCCAATATAGTAGCAATATTAGTACGCAATATACCACTGTATATCAATTCATGACGTCCCAAACGCTGAAAATCCGTTTTTCCTGCGAGAGGATATCCATCTTTTACAGGAATGAGATCAGTAGTTGTACTGCCTACATCAGCAAATATACAGTCCTTATCCTTCCCGGCAATTAGCGCTGAGGCCATCCAGTTAGCAGCGGCCAGGGATTTGATATCTCCATTATTATCTATGAACTGGCCGTTGTTGTTAAGATATAGAGCATCAGGAAATGCTGCATCTACTGACTTCATAATAAACCTGATCCCTTCTTCTTTATTAGAAAAACAGTCTGCAAGTTCTCCGGTCATTACTATAGCGACCTTATCAGGATTGAGTTTACTGGCAATATCCTGCAGGGCCTCTGGCAAACCAGTATCCTTCCACAACGGGATATAATGCAACTGCGCAATACTTTTATCTATAGATGCAACTTTAGTATTCGCACCTCCTATATCAATACCAATAACGGTTTTTTTAAAATTCATACTTACCTTGATAATCTAATATATATTAAGAATTATTGTATTTTCTCGATAATCTTAAATATCTTCATAACCTGTTATGTCAGTTAAAAGGAGATATTAAATGCCGGATTTCAGAGTTATAGTTTCAGATGGTGATAAAGGAGCAGCTTATCAGATAGAGGTTTCAGACAACCAGGCAAACATGTTCATAGGTAAGAAAATAGGTGAAATGATAGATGGGGATGGTTTAAAACTTCCTGGATATTCATTAAAAATAACAGGTGGAACAGATAAGGATGGTTTCCCTATGCGAGGAGGGCTATCCGGTCCAAACCGTCGCAATATCCTGATCACAGGTGGTGTTGGATTTAAATCTCAAGTGAAGGGCATGAGGCAACGCAAGGCCATAAGAGGTGAAGAAATCTCATCTGCAATAGGACAGATAAATATGGTCGTTACTGAAACCGGGAATAAATCCCTTGGTGAACTATTAAGCGGGAAATCAGAAGAAACCGAAGAACCTGAAATAGAAGAGTCCGAAGAATGAAGAACTTTTATCCAACGAAACATTAAATAAATCAGTTCCAGGCTTCGGATTGCCGGGTGGATTGATCTTATTACTTATGAGATGGGCATTAGTCAAGCGGATGATTGTAGTTTGGTAAAAGATCTATTGCAACAACAGCAAATGAAAATTTGAGTCTCATTCTTGCGGTGAGGAAACTGAGAAGCTGGGTTGTGAAGAGGAATTATAATGCTCTAAATTCCGGAGATGTATTTCCAAGCGTATCTAATAGTCTGATCCATAATGGCACAAAACCCTGATATATGACGCTTTATATGATGCAAACCACTTATTGGCATGTACAATTGTTGAATCGAATATAGTCTACTTTTAGATTATTCTCTCTCTACATGTAATATAAGCAAGTTTTTCTATATTGCCTTTAAAGAGAGTGGTGATGATCTGGAGGTATTTTTAGAGTAAATAGATTGGTAGACTGTGGTTCTGGTGGGCAATGGAGTATGATATTACTTACACAATGCTGCAATAGATGGATCGTTTATAAACTATGCAATCCATCCAAGACTAACAGATAAGATGACATTGTACAAAGT
>MZXQ01000199.1:0-1393 GCA_002926195.1 Candidatus Methanomarinus sp. HR1
AATACACTCTCCTTACTGGAATTCACTCTCTCTGCAACCGATCAGGATGGTGATACACTAACATACTCTACGACAGGAATGCCTGGAGGTGCAAGCTTTGATCCTGCCACCCAAACTTTCTCCTGGACACCAGAAAACGGTCAGGAAGGTTCATATCAAATACATTTTGAGGTTACTGATGGCTCTTTGGCCGATGCCGAAGATGTTACTATAACAGTTGTTAAAACCTATCCGCCTTATGATGTCAATGAGGATGGAGTTGTAGATATTCTGGACATAACACTAGTTATAGAAAAATATGGTACTATTACAACCGAGCCATATCCTCGCTATGATGTTAATGCTGATGGTATTGTAGATAATATGGACCTGGATATTGTTGCATCTCATTATGGTGAGACTACGATATAGTTGAGATATAATTTAAATCAATCGTATTTCAGTATATAAAATCTTTATTATATGCTGAAATCTTTTTCTTTTTTTATAGTATATAATCCGTAAGATAATATACTCAAGAAACTCCGACTTAGCCTGAAATTTTCAGACTCTTACATTCAATTCCTTTTTTTATTGAACTGTTTGAATTTTTCTCTAAGTTCATCTGGTAATAATTCAACATCCAAATATTTCTTAAGGCAAACAGTATCATAGGTGGACCATTTTTTAGTATCAATACAGTAATACCATATATCTTCTTGAAGTTCGATAAAATCAAGCATTTCTGAGAATTCTTCATTTATAGAATCAGGAGGAATTATCACAACACCTGCATCATCACATACTGCAATTGCACCATTATATTTTTTACTCCAACTATTGACAATTTCATGATCCAATTCAATTTCATTTTTCCTGTTATAACATCCTATTGGAGTAAATCCCTTGCACCAAATCGGGTAATTTTCTTTTATAAGGTTATGCGTATCCCTCAAATATCCATTAACAACAATAGCAGAAACTTGTTTGTACAATGTTAAAAATTTTGAAACCAGATCACCAAAAACAGCTCTATCATTGCAATTATAAGTTTCTACTAAAACTATGTCTCCTTTATTCACATCTTGCAATTGTTCATGAACTTCCCAATTCGAATCATTAAATGCATATGCAAGAAAAACTTTTCCTACTCTAAATTGCATTCTGTTAAGTGGATATACACCTGTCAGTACTCCTTTTTTACCTAAACAATCTGCAACTTCTGTTGTAGAAATTCGATTGGATTTTATTTTATTAATTATTATTTCAAGAATTTGGTTATTATTATCAGTCATTGTTTACTCACAGCAATTGTTAATAAATACTTTTAATGTATAATTTTTTAACACTTTATTATTGAGATCAATAGACTTAAGTATATCGGACTTTCCGCACACCCCAAAACCGGATTAAT
>MZXQ01000199.1:1424-3746 GCA_002926195.1 Candidatus Methanomarinus sp. HR1
AATAATAAGGAGAAGCTTCATGCCCGGGTTAGTTGGAATTGTATCAAGATATAACGATTCGATTGATATTAAAGATTTATTATTGGACATGTGTCAGGTAATTCAGCATGAAAAATGGTATAAAACTGATACTTTTATTGATAAAACACTGGGACTTGGAAGAGTACATTTGGGCATTTTTAATCCGGAATCACAACCAATATTTAACCAGGATAAGACTTTGTGTATAATAATGGAGGGAGAAATATATAATTACCAAAACATGAAAGAAGAATGCATTGCTAAAGGAAAAAAATTTTATTTTAATAATGATCCTGAATTGATTTTACATTTATATGAGGAATATGGCACGGATTTTGTTCATAAATTAAACGGTTTTTTCACATTAGCTATTTGGAATGAGAAAACACAAAAATTATTGATAGTTAATGATCGGTATGGGTTCAGGCCTTTGTATTATACAGAATATAACGGATACCTGCTATTTGGATCTGAAATAAAAGCAATACTGCAGGATAAGACAAAAAAAAAAAATGTTGATGATAGATCTGTTGCAGACTTTTTTTCATTTGGCTATATTCTGGGTAATAAAACTTTTTTCCAGGGAATTAAACTCCTACCACCTGCTTCTATTCTGACATATAATGAAGGTAATATTTCAATAGACCAATACTGGGATTTAGAATTTAATGAAGAATATAGCGATCAATCAGAAGAATATTATGTAGAAAAATTGTCAAAGTTAATATTGCAAGCAGTTGAACGACAAATGAAGGGAAAACACAGATTTGGAGTTCCTTTAACCGGTGGACTTGATTCTCGTACTATTGCTGCATCTATCGACAAAAAATATTATCCAATACATACTTTTACTTTTGGCAAGCCAGACTGTGATGATGCCGGATTCGCATATATGCTTTCTAAGAAGTTAGGAACAACCCACCATTTTTACGAATTTGAACCAGCTCATTTAGCATCTTATGCAGAAAAAGTAGTTTATCTAACAGATGGAATGAAGAATTGTGTACATGCACATATATATAATATTTTAGATGGAATCCATCAAAATGTAGATGTGATTTTTGATGGTATCCAGGGATTGAGATTTGTTACGCCTGGTTCAGAATTATATGGAGCTGATGATGCTGAAATATTTTCAGATTTATTTAATCCACTAAAAAATATTGACCAATTTTTTTCTGATTCTTATTATTTAAAAATACAACAATACCTAAACCATTTTTCTGATGATATCCTAATAAATTCTGATATCAATTTACCGTTCAATAGATATAATTATTATTTTCTTAAACAAAGAAAACGCCGATTCAGTATATTCGGGCCAATTATTTTGCGTACTAAAGTAGAAACAAGATTTCCTTTTTATGAAAATGAAATTATGGATTTTATTCTTACAGTTCCACCTGTTTTAAGGGTGAATGATTATCTATTTAAAAAAACAATCATTACATTATTTCCTCACCTGTTAACTGTTCCTTATCAAAAAACAGGTCTGCCTTTGAATGCAGGAAATCTGAATTTGAAAGCCCATGAAAAAATTGAAAGAGTTAAAGCATTAATTAATTCCGGAGTCAGGAGAACAATTGGATATGAATCGGTTTTCAAGGATCATAGTAATTATGCAGATTATAATAATTGGATGAGAAATGATAAAAAATTGAGAGAATATATATATGATATTTTATTAGATAACAGAACCTTAGAAAGACCATATTTTAATCAAGAATATATAAAAAAAATCATTGATTTGCATATGAGTGGTAAGAAAAATAATTTCGAATTAATAGGCCGATTGCTGACTTTTGAATTGTGGAATAGACAATTCATAGATAAATAGGGTTTTATATTGATGGAACGTAAGAACAAAATCCTCCATTCGGTCGGATTTTCTTGAGTATATTATCTTACAGATTATCTACTATTAAAAAAAAAGGTAGTAACTTTTTAAAGTTGTACTACCATAATTAGAGGATTATATTACTCCTCTCCTGCAAAGAAATAGGCGATTTCTTCTATTTCTCCACCAATGCAATCCCAATGAATTGTGGCATTCTCAAAATGTGTATTGGGTCCATCAAAATCAGGACCACCAATGTTAAACATATTCGGGTTCCCAGTAACTTGTCTTATTGAAAAAACATGACAAGGTTCGTTATCATAGTGAGTATTACCTCCATATTCACAAGTCCTGTTTATAGTTGCATCTCCTGATACAGTATGATCTCTCAAGACGATAGTTGCAGAGCCATTATCTTTTTTACCTGCTATAGGACGCAGAACACCACATACAATTCTTAAGCT
>MZXQ01000025.1:0-13152 GCA_002926195.1 Candidatus Methanomarinus sp. HR1
GTTATTCATTTTTAACGACACCGAAGAATTCAGCGGGATCGGGGACATGCTGGGTGAGGAGGAATGGTATGTCATAGATTCCAACGTTTCAACCAGCATCCTGGATTCAAGGGCCAGTTTCGACTTAAATTTCCTGGTCCATCGACATCTTACTTTTTACATATATCGTATCTTCATTCCTATTCTCCTCATCATCATAGTGTCCTGGTTTACGTTTTTCTTACAGGACTATGGTAAGCGGGTTGACGTATGCTCAGCCAACCTGTTGATCTTTGTTGCCTTTAACTTTACCATTTCCGGAGAGCTACCCCGGCTTGGCTACCTGACTTTTATGGATTCGGTGTTGATCGTCACATTTGTGATGAGTGGCCTGGCTGTGGCATTTAACGTGGTTCTGAAGCGGTTAGTGATCTACGGCAAGCAGGACCTGGCTGATCGGATCGACAGGTACGCAATTTGGATCTATCCCCTGACCTACTGTGTAGGAGGGGTTTGGGTGTACCTGAACTTCTTTGTTTAATTATATTTAAAATCAACAATTTCAAGGTATCCACTTTAAATCTAAGGGAACATTTACGTTTATCTGCAGTTTTTTTTAATTGATCCGGATTCCGCAGCGCAGTAATTACCTTCCAGTATCTGTTCATTACGGCTACGGTCCCTGTAAACAGTAATACCTTTACATCCCAGATCATATGCAAGTTTAAATGCTCCGGATACATCCTCCTTAACTGCATCATATTTGAAATTAATAGTCTTGGACACTGCATTTACCACATATTTTTGAAAAGCTGCCTGCAGCCGGATATGCCATTCATATCCTATATCATGAGATGTTACGAACAGCCGCTGTATAAGACCAGGAACCTCAGGCATACCTGAAACTGAACCGACAGCAGCAATACGTCTCATTAATTCAGCAGAATAGAATCCTTCTCTTTTTGCAATATATTCAAAATACGGATCAGTAAAGGTAAGTTTTTCACCTTCCATTACTGTCCTGATATATGAAACCGCATAGATAGGCTCTATCCCGCTACTGCATCCGGCAATAATGCTGATAGTACCTGTTGGTGCAATAGTGATCAAAGTCGCATTACGTACTCTTGCCCCATTTGACCTGTCATAGGTACTGCCAATAAAATTCTTGAAGACACCCCTGCGTTTTGCGATTTCTTCTGATGCCTGTACAGCTCGCTGATCGATAAAACCCATAACCTCTTCTGCAACCTTTATTGCATCAGTCGAATTATATGGTATTCCCAACCTGATGAGCATATCTGCAAATCCCATCACACCCAGTCCTATCTTACGGTTTCCTTTAACCATATGTGTTATCTTATCAAGTCCGAACTCTTCTAGATCTATCACATTATCAAGAAACCGTATTGCTATATCAATGGTTCTTCCGAATTTATCATAATCTATCCGGCCATCAGTTATCATTTTAGTTAAATTAATAGAACCCAGATTGCAGGCTTCATATGCAAGCAGCGGCTGTTCACCGCATGGATTGGTAGCCTCTATAATACCAATTTCAGGTGTAGGATTGTCCCTGTTCATACGATCAATGAATAATATTCCAGGTTCTCCACAACTCCATGCAGACTCAACCATCAAGTTAAATACTTCTATCGCATCCTTTTGTGCACTAACCTTACCAGTACGCGGGTTTATCAATTCATAGGATTCTCCCTTCTCAACAGCTCCCATAAAACGATCAGTCACTGCTACTGAGAGGTTGAAATTGGTCAGCACTCCTGGCTGGCACTTTGCAGTAATAAATTCTATAATATCAGGATGGTCTACCCTTAATACCCCCATATTAGCACCTCTACGGCGTCCGCCCTGGCGTACAGCCCGGGTGGCAGCATCAAATACTCCCATGAATGATACTGGTCCGCTGGCAATACCGCCGGTAGTTCCTACTATATCCCTGGCAGGCCTTAATCTACTGAAATTAAACCCTGTTCCACCCCCGCTCTGATGTATCAGGGCTGCTGTCTTAACAGTCTCAAATATATCTTCAAGTGAATCGTCTACAGGTAAGACAAAACAGGCTGCAAGCTGTTGTATATCAGTACCGGCATTCATTAATGTAGGTGAATTGGGTAGAAACTCCAGATTGACCATTACATTATAGAACTCCTCCCCGGAATCAGTCCTCTCATGATAAATCAGGTCTGCAGAGGCTACATAACTTGCAACCCGACTGAACATCTGCTCAGGAGTCTCTATGACATTTCCATATCTGTCCTTCAGCAGATATCTACGCTTTAGTACCTTCAATGCATTATCTGTAAGTTCCATACAAATAACCCCCTATAAAATTTTAAGAGTACATCCAAATAACATTGTATATCATACTATAACAATGAACACATCTCAAGCAAACGCTTTGTATGATCATGATTACCAATAGGCATTATATGAACTCCCTGGCAATTCTCCTTGATCCGGTCAATGGTCTCTGCAGCGATCTTTAATCCCTCAGTGACAGGGTCTGATGCAGATTCCATTCGATTGATCGCTGCTTGAGGTATTTTAACACCAGGAATATTTTCAATCATGAACCCTGCACTTTTTGCAGACCGCAGCGGTATGATCCCTGCGATCACAGGGATATTTAAGGATTTGAATTCATCCATGAACTCATTGAATAAATCTGCATCAAACACTGCCTGTGTCTGGATGAACCGTGCACCAGCCGATATTTTCTTTTGTAACTTTATACGTACAAAACCCAGTGGTCTTGCACCCGGGTTTACCACAGCACCAGCATATAATGATGTGGCTCCCCCAAGAGGATTATCCATAAGATCAAAACCCCTGTTCATTTTAGTTATTACCTGTAACATCTGCACGGAATCCAGGTCAAATACTGGTTTGGCATAAGGGTGATCACCCATGGTAGTGAAATCTCCTGACATGGCCAGAACATTACGTATCCCCAATGCATGGGCTGCCAGTAGATCGGACTGGATAGCAATTCTGTTGCGGTCCCTGCAGGTCAGGTGCATAATAGTATCTATATTCATCTTAATCAATTCACTACTAAGTACCAAGGGCGACATCCTTACCATTGCTCTTGGACAGTCAGTGACATTTACAGCATCTACTATACCCTGTAGTAGTGCCGCTTCTGAGAATAAACCTGATATATCAGTACCTTTGGGTGGACATATCTCTGCTGTCACAATGAATTTTCCTGATCGAATCGCCTCTTCCAAACCCATATCATAACCCCCGGTTATATTCTGTAGGAGACAAAGTCTCATTTAGCATTGACAGCATATTCTTTGCTTCCATTACTTCATATATCCTGGTCCAGATGCATTTTCGTTCCCTGACCTCGCACTCACCATCATTAGACCCACCACATGGTCCGTTTAATTGAGACTTGGGACATCCGGATTTGGGGCATAGACCGCTAAAAAATCCCACAGTACACTGCCCACACATAGAGCACATTTCAAGAAGGATCTCATCATTTAATGCAGCCCCCAGAGACACAGTATCCAGAGCAGGAATTACTATCTTATCACAGAGCCGTCCCAGTAGTGAAACCCCGATACCGCAGCTCATTACGAGCAGTACTTCCGCATCCGAAATAACAGGCTGTTCCTTGATCAGGCTCTCCCACGACTCTATACTGCAGGCATGTTTGAGTACCACTCCATCAATTACATTTACTCTCTTATCCTGCAATTGACGGATCATATTTTTTACTTCCGGCTCACCGCCTGTTTTTAATTTTCCGGCACATAGACTGCAACCTATTACACAGATTTTCTGATCCATGATTTGATCTATTTGATCCATTATTTCTTCTATTGGTTTGGATCGTGTGACTATCATTACATTTACCTGTTGTTTGAACTAGTATGCTGTTGTGTTCTTAATTGATTCTGCTACTTTTATAGCATCAACAGTATCTGTTACATCATGCGTCCTTATAATATGAGCTCCATTATAAACCGCAATAGCAGTTGCAGCTAATGATCCCACCAGTCTGCCAGCCGGTGGCTTATCAACTACTTCGCCTATGAAGGATTTCCGTGAAATTGCGACCAGTATGGGTTTTCCAAGTACCTTCAGGCATTCCAGTTTTCTTATAGTCGCAAAATCATATTCAGGAATCTTTTGCGGTATCCATCTACCTATAGCCGGGTCAATAATGATCTTATCTGATGCAATGCCGTTTTTCCCTGCCTTCTGTATAATATTAATTAGTGACTTTAATACTTTATTCATACCTATAGGATCTCCTGGTACTTTATTTGAAGCCATGACCACTACAGGACATTGATATTCACCTATCACTTCTGCCATAAGCGGATCATTGGTAAGACCACTGACATCATTTATAATATGTGCTCCCATTTCGAGAGCATCTTTAGCCAGATCAGCGTACTGTGTATCCACCGATATGGGCACATCAATATTATTCAGCAACAATTCAAGTGATGGGACTAAACGTTTGCGTTCTTCTTCTTTAGATATCTTATCTCCCAGGGGCCATGTAGATCTTCCTCCGACATCCAGGAATACAGCACCTTCCGCCACCATTTTCTCTGCATATGCCACTATATTTTCTTGCTTGATCACCGAATCTTTATAAAAAGATTCACGGCTTATGTTGATAACACCCATTATACGTACCGGATGTACATCACCCACTTTAATACCTGAAATCACAGTATCTACGATCATTTCAACAGTTCCGGACAATCATTTATTGATCCTGCGTGCAGATTCCAGTGTATGCTGCAATAGTATTGAGATGGTCATAGGCCCAACACCTCCCGGAACAGGAGTAATGAGTGATACTTTAGGTAGTACAGCCTCAAAATCCACATCACCTACTACTTTACCATCTATCTTGCTAATACCAACATCAAATATAACAGCTCCCTCTTTTATCATATCTGCCTTGATCAGGTGTGCAACACCGGTAGCTGAGATCAATATGTCTGCCTGTGTTGTATATCGCTTAAGATCATCAGTGAAAATATGACATACCGAAACAGTAGCATTGCGGTTTAAGAGCATAGCAGCAAGGGGCTTTCCTACTACATTACTATGCCCTATGATCACTGCATTCTTACCTTCTATTTCAACATCATATTCTTCCATGGCCCTGATAATACCTTTAGGAGTACATGGAACAAGTTCTTCTTTACCAATCAACAACCTGCCCATGTTCACAGGATGAAAGCCATCAGCGTCTTTGTTTGGTGCAATGGTTTCCATGGCTGCCTGTTCATTAAGGTGGGGTGGCAGGGGAAGCTGGACAAGGATACTGTGGATATCGTCTTTGTCATTCAATGTATTGATCAATGTGGTCAGTTCGTCCTGTGTACTATCGAAAGGCAGGGAATGGTCTTCGGCATGAATACCGGCTCGATCACATGCCTTATGCTTTAATCTGATATACATCCGTGAAGCTTCGTCATCACCAACCAATACAGTAGCCAGACCCGGAGTGATCCCGGTTTGTATGGTAAATTCTTCAGTGCCTGATCTGACCTCTTCTTCGATTTTCTTTGCAATGGCCCGACCATCTATGATCTTTTCATTTGGCATAGTGATAACCTCATATGTATACAGGGAACTGCGAACACAGTTGCTTGATCTTTTGCTTTATCTCTTCTAGTTTATTATCGCCGGATGAATGTCTGAGCACAATATCAATATAGTCTGCAATAATGTGCATCTGTTGTTCTTTCATTCCTCTTGTAGTGATCGCGGGAGTTCCTATCCTGACACCGCTGGTAATAAAAGGACTGCGTGTCTCAAAAGGAATCGTATTTTTATTAGTTATGATCCCTGCTCTTCCTAAAGCAGCCTCAGCGTCTTTTCCTGTAATACCAAGTTTGGTAAGGTCTATTAGCATAAGATGATTATCAGTACCACCCGAAACAATATCATATCCTTTTTCTATCAGGTCATTTGCAAGTGTCTTTGCATTGATCACGATCTGGCGCTGGTATTTATTAAATTCCGGAGTCAGAGCCTCCTTGAATGATACTGCTTTTGCAGCTATCGTATGCATCGAAGGTCCACCCTGGATGCCCGGGAATATAGTTTTGTTAATATCCTTTGCATATTTCGCTCTGCACATGATAAGGCCGCCTCTGGGACCTCTAAGTGTTTTATGAGTCGTAGAAGTTACGAAATCCGCATAAGGTATTGGACTTTGATGAATTCCTGCTGCTATCAAGCCTGCAATATGAGCAATATCAGCCAGCAGGTATGCATCCACTGCATCTGCTATCTCTTTGAACTTTGCAAAATCAATTTCTCTGGGGTAAGCACTGGCTCCGGCAACTATCATCTTTGGGTTACTTTCTTTCGCCATCTCCATTAGTTCATCATAATCAATAGTTTTGGCCTCCCGATTTACACCATATGATACTATGTTATAGAATTTACCACAGAAATTTACCGGACTGCCGTGTGTCAGGTGGCCCCCATGGGAAAGATCCATACCCATAATAGTATCGCCTGGTTCCAATACAGCAAAGTAAACACCCATATTGGCAGAAGATCCTGAATGCGGTTGTACATTTACATGCTCAGCACCGAACAGGTCCTTTGCTCGTTTAATGGCCAGATCTTCTGCTACATCCACATATTCACACCCACCGTAATATCTCTTGCCGGAATAGCCTTCAGCATATTTATTCGACATTATACTGCCTTGGGCTTCCAATACAGCCTTACTGGTATAATTCTCAGATGCGATTAAGTTGAGTTTATTTTCCTGGCGATCAAGTTCATCTTCTAAAGCCTTGGCTATTTCAGGGTCTATATCTGAAATATATGACATGTTAAATTATTCTCCTTTTTTAAATTATCTTATTTTGTCAATTGAACTCTTAACCAAATAGCAGGATTAATCTTAAGGTTTACTAAATATACTACTTTTTTAGGATCAATTTTATGTATTATTAGATATATTGGATGCAACAGGTGTATAGAATTATGTCGAATACCAATATAATAACCGGAGATATGAATATTGAAGAGGTCGTATCCAAATATCCACAAACACTGGGAGTTTTTTTCCAATATGGGTTAGGGTGTATCGGATGTCATGCTGCTTCATACGAAAGTCTGGCTGAAGGTGTTGCAGCGCACGGTATCAGTCTGGATGCTATTCTAAAGGACCTCAATAACGTAATAGCAAATATTGAACCTGAATCCTCAATAAATGAATAAAAAACCGATAAGTTTTTAATCTATTATAACTCATTGCAAACCAAGGAGTTAACATTTTACTAAAGGGGATATAATCATATTATGGATCAGAAAATCGAAAAATACGGCGATGGAAAATCTGTTTTATTGCCTACAAAGAAAAACATAGACAAGAAATGGGAAGATGAGCTTAGCCGATGGATGATTGAAGATTTTTTCACACCATACCAGGCATCCTGATTTTTTTAATATTCGGAGTCGGCAAAAGGTGGATTAGCTTGGAATTTAAAGGAATATGCACAATCTGCCAGACATCAGGTACAATGTATACCTGTGCACTATGCGGGCGTCTGGTATGTGGTAATTGTTTTGATATTGCAAGAGGTGTTTGTATCAGGTGTAGCCGTGGAAGCAGCCCTGATTCTATTGTTCACTATCCAGCTTACCCTCCCCCTCTTCGATGACTTTTAAAAAACGTGAGGAAATAGAATCACTAATTGTATTAAGCATTAATTCCCGGCTCTTGGAATTTTCCTGATCTTTAGTAATAACATTAAATAATCCCAGTGGCATAGTGATAGATGCATAAGACGGAGTCCCTATAATATTTCCGCACTGTCCGAATGCTTTTTTAAATATTTGTTTTAAATTGATCTCAATATCATCAGTAATTGCATATGCATATATATTAGATATATCAACTGCAAATATCAGGGCAGTAGATATTCCTTCTAAGTCCAGCATATATTTACAGACCTTAGATAAAGTGTTTGGGTCTTTTACATAGCCTGTATTGGCTATAAGGTATACATCCTTAATAATCCGGTTGGAAATGGCTTTGGCAAGATCATTAAATGTCTCTGATTTTACACCCGGGTTTTCCAGTTTAAGAAGCAGATCGTGATCTATTTGTCCTAATACAAAAAGATATGCTTCCAGTCCATTGTGATTAATATTAGTTAAGAATATTCTGGTCCTGTCCCTTATGGCATATAATAGCAAGGTTCCTGTAGTTTTATCTATAGGGATCTCCAGGCTTTTCAAATACTGTATCATAATTGTGGAAGTAGTTTCCACATCAGCTCGTACATCCTTATAATCGCATTTTATATTTTTTATAGCTGCTTTTGAATGGGAAATGATCATAACAGGTAAACCAATTAAAGTAGCAAGACCTTCCGGCAGTTCGCTGGGGACTACATCAATAAGTGCTAACGGACCTGAAAATTCAGTTGTGATAACATCCGGAAGATGTTCAATATCAGATTCCATGATATTTAACAATCCTTTATGCTGAATTGTACCGGTATAGTACCCTTTTATATTGATATGATAGAATTCACAGATCATTTTGAATGCATAAAAACTTGCAAGGGAGTCTGTACTCGGATCATTTCTTATTAATACTGTCAGTTCATCATTACATTTTTTTATTGTTTTATTAAATTTATAGCGCTTAAGGAATCCAAATTTTTTCAATATTTGTTCCACCCGGTAAATAAGAGTATCTTAAGATAGTAAGTATAATTTATAGGTTTTTCTATTATTTGATTGCTATTATCAGGTAAAAGTTCCATATGTATAACTCCACCCCACACCAACAGACCTAAAAACATCCCCAAACCGCCTGGCAATCTCATCCTTATACTTTGTACAATGGCATGAAGCGATCAAATCCAGGCCTTCAAGCATACCATACTCCTTACTATCATGCAGGCCTCCGATAAGACCGCTCACATCACCAAATCCTGATGCAGCTTTCATGATTGCGGCAAGACCAGGATGTGAACAACCTGTGATAATAAATAAGCTATCACTTAAGCCCACAACTAAAGACTGTTCTTTGATCTTATCTCCCAGTTCCCCTGTTGTGTATACACAATTTGCGATCTTCTGTGCCTGATCTATTTCAACCAACCCTGCTCTGGCAGATATCTCATCCTTTAATTGCTTTGAGAAAGATTTTGGTACATAGACCTTAACATCAGGGTTCATATTTAACAAAACACTGAGCCCTCCTAAATGATCCCAGTGCTGGTGTGATATAACAACAGTATCAATCTTCTGCAAAATGATATTAAGTTTTCTAAGGTTATGAAGCAGTACTGCTCCATCCCAGCCAGTATCAAAAAGAATAGTATTATCATCTGTTTCAATCAGACAGGAAAAACCCCATCCGCTGATGAATCCTTCTTCTGCTTCATTATCATAGGTAATTGTTAATTTCATGTACTTATCATCCTTGCTATCCTTATGGTATATCAAATACATTTTTTAGATAATATTTGGAATATATAGCACCCAGCGGATTATGTGCCAGTACCCTATCCTTAACTGCCAGTGTGGTCACAGGTGCATGTGAATGCTCAGTAAAAAGAATATCATGACCAATACACAGACCAAGTATGATATTGAGATCGGTCTTGAGATTATTTAGTATTATTGACTGACCTTTAGGGTTACATGTAGCCTCAAAACCTTTCCCATGCATTGTATCCAGATTGTAGCTGTGTTTATCAATAGCACACACTTTACAGCAGACAGAGAACATATCAAAATCCTTTGATAAAATCTCATTAATAACTGCTGCCTCATGTCCAAAACCGATACAGAATGCAATACCCAATCGCTGGTATTCCATACCTTTTGCATATAGTATGAGCTCTTCTAATCTTGTTTTTTTCATATAATACTTTGATTCTATGTGTGCAGATAACTTCATTGATCTGAGTTCTTCTGCTTCATATCTTATATCTGCTGCAATAGTAGTACAGTCTTTGCCTGCCTGACATTTCTTATCTTTACATAATGCACATTGCATATTGTTTCTTCCTTGTTTAAACTGGAATTTTTATTAAAATATTTTTGCAAAAAAGTTTTGCAGGACATCGACAGGGTTAAATCCTACCAGATTAAGGATCACATAAATGCCTAAGAACGTACCCACTACGCTTCCCAGATTTGCGAGAGCTGCTACTAAAAGCACACGAAATAGCGGGATATTGAACATTTCATTAATGCTCTCTGTTTCTATTAACCTTTTAAAATCACCAGTGGTTGGCTTGCGGTATTTTGCTTCCACAAGTCCGGCAAACCAACCTGCTGCCAAAAAAGGGTTCAGTGAGGTAAGCCAGGCTACACAAAATGCAGTGAGAATAGATTTAGGATGACCTCTTGCAATAGCAGCACCGAGAGCACTGAGTACACCGTTTATAATTACCCAGTACACCATTGCGATCAACAGTATATAAGGAGACAGCACACCTTTTAAGATAGCTATTATAACTAACAGGAATGTGGAAAAAGCCAGTGCAACGAAGGCTATTCCTAATATTTTCATAATATTGAACCTTTTTACAGGAACACTCTCTAATTCCTCAAGAGGTGGGATAGTCTCAGGATGTTCAAAATATCGCTTAATACCTTCCCTGTGCCCGGCACCTACCACTGCTACTACGCGGCCGGATTTACCAGCTTTAAGCAGGTTCGCAGCTATATAAGCATCCCTTTCATCCACAAAGACCCTGGCAGCCGATGGTGCAAATTTACGTAGTTCATTTATAAGTTGTGCAACGACATCTTCATTTGTTACAGTATCAATATCGATCTCATCACCTTTGAACCCGATAACAGAAACCAGTAATGCCCAGAACATCTTGATCTTTTCTTTAAAAGACATAGCATGCCAGAACCGCTGAAGCGTTATCTTGATATCCCTGTCCACAAGTACTATACGAGCATCTATTGACTCTGCTTTCTTGATAGCCTGCAGCATTTCGGCCCCGGGGTCAACACCCAGATTATCTCCTATTTTTTTCTGGACATATGCAAGCAGCCAGTGTACCAGTATATAGTATGGTTTGCTGCCTTTTAGAATGTCATCCGGAGATATTTTCTTATCTTCTACTTGTTGCGTCAGTGCCTGGTATCGGGCAGGACATAACTCAACTGCTACTGCATCAGGCTGCTCCCTTTCGATAGTCTGATCTACTTCAGTCACACTTTTATCAGAAACGTGGGCTGTGCCTACTATGATGATATTTTCTACCGGATCATCGGAGATAGGTTTGGAACTGCTGTCGGAGGATTCAGTATAGGAATAATTGATTGTGTAACTTTGATTATTACTATTATTATTAATATTGGTATTATCACTATTGGTATTATTACTATTAGTATCAATAGTGGTATTATCACTATTATTGTTAGATTCCTCTGAGTTCATATTTTCACCGAATGATCAATATTCTAACTAAAGTAACTAAAGATAGAAAAGATTGATGGTCATGCCAGATTATAAATAGCTTTTTAATAGTATATCAGGTACATATGCACCCACCTCAGACAGATATACATCCACCTATAGAATTTATCAGTCATCCTTTGATCAAACCCAATAGCATAGAGAGGCGTCTCTACCAACTTAGCCTGGCTGGTTGTGCTCTTGGAGAGTCTACGCTAATTGTGCTGCCTACAGGGCTTGGTAAGACTATTATTGCCTTGCTGGCGATTGCTCGAAGACTTCAGGAATACCAGGGGACGGTTATTATTCTATCTCCGACCAAACCCCTGGTTGAACAGCACGCAACTTTTTTAAAGACTGTGATGAACCTTCCTCCTGAAGAGATCATTGTGCTTACAGGAAGTATTTCGCCACAGAAGCGATCCTCAATGATAAAGGATGCAAGGATCATAGTATCTACTCCCCAGGTTGTTGAGAACGATCTGCGTGCTGGCAGGATTGACCTGTCTGATATAGTTCATATCACTTTTGACGAGGCTCACAGGGCAGTAGGAAATTATGCTTATGTTTATATTGCCCGACAATACCAGCTTCAGTGCAAAGATCCGCTAATACTTGGAATTACAGCCAGTCCGGGTTCTAATAGTGATAAGATAGAAGAGGTATGCAGTAACCTGTTTGTTAGTAAGGTCCAGGTCAGGACTGAAACCGATCCTGATGTGAAACCCTATATCCATTATAGGGAACTGGAATGGCGTCATATCAAAGTTCCAGTTGAAATTGGGGGGTTGAAGAGGTCTATGGAACTTGTCCTGGAGAATAGGATGCATCAACTGGCTGAGATGGGATTTGTTGATCCTGCCAGGAAATATTTAAATAAACGTGAAATGCTGAACCTCCAGGCACAACTTCAAGGTAGACTTTCTCGCGGGCCAGACCAGCGGATCTATAAAGCCATTTCGTTAGTAGCAGAGTTATTTAAAGTAGATCATGCTATTGAGATTGCCGGGACTCAGGGACCTGAAGCTCTTGCAAAATATTTTGATCGATTAGAACACGAGGCTAGTTCACGATCAGGCAGTAAGGCATCACGCAGGCTTATGGATGATGTGAATATGCGTCATGCTATTTATTCTTTAAAGGAAATGGATATATCACATCCTAAACTGGAAGTAGTGAAAGAGATCGTTTCAGATCAGTTATTAGAAAACCCTGAATCACGTGTTATTGTTTTTACTAATTATAGAGATACATCTGAATTAGTAACTGACAGGCTTAAAGAAGTAGATAATATAAGACCTGTAAGGTTTGTTGGTCAGGCCAGTAAATATAAGGATACTGGTCTGACTCAAAAACAACAGGTAGATATCCTGAATGAGTTCAAATCAGGAAAATATAATACTTTAGTAGCTACTTCTGTGGCTGAAGAAGGGCTGGATATTCCTGCTACTGATCTGGTATTATTCTTTGAACCCGTACCTTCTGAAATAAGAAGTATCCAGCGAAAGGGCAGGACCGGGCGCAAACATGCCGGAAAAGTGGTTGTGCTGGTTGCTAAAGGTACTAAAGATGAGGCTTATTATTGGAGCAGCCGCAGAAAAGAGAATACTATGAATGATAAGATGCGCCAGTTCAAGGCACCGGCCTTATCATCCACTGGTGGGAATCCTGAAACAAATTTCACTGAAGATGATGTGGCTGTTGAG
>MZXQ01000025.1:13266-16765 GCA_002926195.1 Candidatus Methanomarinus sp. HR1
AACAACTCCTCAAAAGCAGTTATTAGATTACTCTTCCAGTCAAATACAAATATATGTGGACAGGCGCGAAATACGCTCGGGAGTAGCGCAGGCACTTGAAGCTGCTGGTGATAAGGTAATATATTCTACTTTAAACGTAGGAGATTATATTATAAGCGACAAAGTTGCTATTGAACGAAAAACTGATATGGACCTTCTGGATTCTATCATTGATAAGAATCGAAATCTATTCAGGCAGCTATCTGACCTTGTAAAAGCCTATGACCGTCCTGTGCTTATTATCGAGGGAGATAATCTATATACAGGCAGACAGATACACCCAAATGCTATAAGAGGAGTGTTATCTTCTATTGCCACTGATTTTGGCATTCCAATTATTAATTCTAAGGACGAAGTAGATACTGCTGCCTTTATCCATATAATGGCTAAACGAGAGCAAGAAGATAAAAAACGCTCTATCAGCCTTCACGGGTCAAAGACATCCATGACATTAAAGGAGCAACAGGAATATATTGTCTCTGCAATTTCTAATATCGGACCGACCACAGCAATAAAATTATTACGTCATTTTGGCAGTGTGGAAAATATTATAAGTGCCGATATTGAGAGTTTGTTAGAAGTCGATTCCGTAGGTCCGAAAACAGCACAATACATTATAGACGTGGTAAAAACCGAATATAAAGGGTAATGGTATCCAGTGCAACAAAATTTGTCATTTTATCCATTTTAATAGATCATCTCTACCCAGATCATGAATTCGGTTTCGTATCAGGACTGTAACAGCTTTAATATCACCTTTTTTTGCACTTACCGGTGCCAGTATATCCAGCCACTGACGCCAGGGTGAAAGCAGGCCAAGTCTGACTGCCACGCCATCCATAACATTATCAATATCCTTGATTTTATCCACCTTATTAACTGCTGCAATCACATCTATATCAAGTTCCCTGAGGAATTGGAACATTTCCACATCAACAGGGATCTCACCCCGCCCTTCCCAGCGGTCTACTACTTGTGCAAATGATTTTGCGTCCAGAACCAGTATCACTATAATAATATTGTCTTTGTTCTGTTCAATATATCTAACAAATTTGGTTTTAACAATGTCCTGTTTGCGCTCCTTGACCCCGCTCATGAAACCGAATCCTGGCATATCAGTGATCAGTAGATCATTGAATTGCAGGTGTAATGGCTTAAGGGTAACACCGGGCCGCCGCCCGACAGGTACTGACTTGCCGGTAAGACTTCTAATAAGAGTGGATTTGCCTACATTTGAGCGTCCTACGAATATGATCTCATGGCTGGAATTGGGTTTTGATTTTGATTTTGACATGATATTTATGATTGGTAATTAACTGCAAAGAACGTAAAGATTGAGGAGATGTAATAAATTCTACTTTAGCTTTTTGCTTTATTTCTTTGGTTGTGAATTTTAGGACAACCTGCTTTAATTGAATCAAGGTGGGTTGAACGAAAACGACAAATTGTTAGGTGTTTTCTATTCAAGATAGCCACTTCCCGGATTTGACATGTTGGGATTTAATATAGCCATTGCTGTAAGCATTTTCTTAAATCCACAACTCCGATAGAAGCCTTCATGACCGGGGCTAGCATACAATATAATGTTTTCAACAGGTATTTGTTCGCATAATTTTCCCATGATTTTTTTCCCAATACCTTCCCTTTGGTATTCCGGGAGTAATACGACATCATAAATAGCAGCCTGATATTCGCCATCACAAAGAGCTCTTCCTAGTCCAATTAGTTTATCAGAATCGAAAACATAAATTACAGCATAACTTGCAAGAAACGCTCTTTTTAATTTGTCAGGTTCACGTTTGTATTTACCGAGAGGAGCTCGCAAAAAAACGTTAATAGCTTCGTTCCAATTGATGTGTTGATTTTTCTCTGTCGAATATTTTATCATTTCTTTTTTCACACCTAATATATGAGTTTACAGAAATATAAGCTCTCAAAATGTCGTAACATAGTATATCCGAAGTTACTTCGCATATCCCGCCTATTCAGTGTTATTTATACGAACATATAACATATATGCATCCTTCGGGACGAGCTTCAATCATCACATACCCCCCTTCTCTTCTTCTCATGCATTAAGTCTTTCGACCCACCCACAAAATCCCTCTGCGCCCGCGCCTCGACCTCCACGCACACAAATGTTAGTTACGGACCTCCTGCTGGAAGCAGAAGGTATAGGGAGGATGCTCAGGATTTAAAATTTCACTCCGAATTGTGGCTCACTGTATGCGATAGATATATAAATCCTCAATGAAAACGTTATTTACCGTGTTTCTTTTCATTCTAATTCCGTGGATGCCGGGTCCTGTTGAAATTGCCATTTTCAAAAGTTTGATTAAATCATAATTCGGACTGACAATTGAAATATCTTTTAATGCTATCGTAGGTTGGGTAATTTGTGCCAAAATTGATTGGATATATGTATAAGTTTTTTTAGGGCCTTTTTCATCTATCATTGGTATAGCAATCATAAACCGCCATTCATCAGGTTCTGATAAGTAAATCCATAGTGCGGCTTGAACAGAAACACCAGCTTTATCAAGAGCTTCAATCAGCTCCTTGCCTTCATTTATATCCATTTCTACCAATGTTGATTTATCCATTTAAGAACTCCATTTTTTCTGTTTGTGATTACATTGTAAAAATCATTTGCTTCTTGCTTAGTATGTTTTTGATAGCGACTTTCTTCGGACCAGTCTTTAACTAAAGTCCAATTAACTTCAAATTCTGGATCCTTTTTTATCTCCTGATTAAGAGATGATTCCAAGCCTGCAACTTTAACTAAGTCATTAAGATTATGGGTGTAACTTTGATTTACCCTTTTTTTATCTGGGAAGTCATATTTTTTCGTGTTTTTTGCAATGCAAGCCTTTAGCCCACATTCAATAATATAACCACTTAGATAATATGCCCCATCATAATTTCCACTTTTTATAAGTGCAAGTGCTTCCTTTCTCCTAATACGAGAAAGTCCTTTAAAAAATATATGCAGTATAACCTACATTCCGAACCTTTTGCAGATCAGTTATGTAACCATTCCTTTCTTGATATTCTTGCTTGTTTTAATATTCTCGATAACAACTCCACTCCAATTTCAGCTTTATGAGGATTGGGAATTGTTAATACCAGATCACCTTTTATCATAAATGGATGTTTACCACCAGAGTAAGGCCCTTCAAAACCCATTTTATTAAGGCGTTTGGCCAAATATTTCCAGCTAACTGGAGTAAGTTTAGGCAAGTGTGATTTCTCCGGTAGTTTCGATATTTAAATTTTCAATCAAAGGTATGGGCAATCCTTTTCTCAATCTAATTATTATCCATTCATCTATCACTTCTTCAAGATTCTTTCTGCATTCTTCCAGAGTTTTCCCACTTGCCCATACACCTTGAAGTTCAGGCACTTCGCCATAATATGGTTCTTCATCGTCTATTATTTCATATTTAGCATGTTCAAGTGC
>MZXQ01000024.1 GCA_002926195.1 Candidatus Methanomarinus sp. HR1
AGGATGTGGAATGAGCGCATATTCTAATGGTCGTGCTGTGACCGATGAATGCCTGCAAATTCATCACAAGCCTTGTGATGTCTCTGTGCTCTCTGTGACCTCTGTGGCAATCATATAGAGTTCCAAATTACACCTGTGGAGTAGTATAATATGGTATAGATTATGAAATTGAATGAACTAAATATAAAATGACAAAAATGACAAAAAATCCATTTCATTGCACTGCATTATTAAAAATCGCCTATATGATCTGGCAGAGACGGTTCACGGATAACTTGGGTCAGATCCGTGCAGGACGTTAACTCAGGGTAATTTATATTTCAGACCCGGAGCAAAAAAGTATTTTTGTCATAACAGCCTTTGAATTGACTGGTAAACCATTAGTAGCATATAAGTGAAGAAGGCGAAAGAAAGAATGAAGCAGAGTAAATTCCCAAAAGGATGGGATGAAGAGAAGGTACACAGAGTTCTGAGACATTATGAAAAACAAACAGAAGAGGAAGCCTTAGCTGAGGATGAGGCAGCCTATGAGGACAGAACTCAAACTACAATAGATAGATCCACAGGTCAATGTTACCACTCAAAACATAAAATATCAAGATAAAATTGTCATGGTTATCAGCGTACCCATGGGATCGAATAAGTTCTATATGGCAAACGGCAAAGACATATGGGTGAAATTGGGAGCAGATAAAAGAAGAGCAAAAAGAGAAGAGATCCAGAGATTACTCCAATCTTCCGGGCACCTATATGCAGATGAAATGCCGGTTGAAAACACAAATTTAAGCGATATTAATATTGATCTGTTCAGGTCATTTTACGAACACAGAACACACGAAAAACTTGAAGACCTCAACATTCCACTTGAAAAATTAATATCAAATCTGAAATTGATGGCAGATGATAAATTGACTCTCGCTGGTCTTGTAGTATTCGGTAAAAAACCGGAAGAAAAAAGACCGCAGTTTGTGATAAAAGCAGTTCTATTCCCGGGAAATTCACCTGCAGTGAGTGAATATAAAGACAGCCGGGACATCAGTGGCAACATACCTAAAATATTTGAAGCCGGCAGGTCGTTTTTGATAAACAATCTTCGATGGGTACAGAAAGATCAACACTTCAACACAACAGGCATTCTAAGAATCATGCATGAATGCAAAAATGCAGGGATAACTGTCGATTTCATAGAAGAAAAGGAGAATGAACAATTCAAAGTTATATTCCACAGGAATTGAATCATCATTTTCAAATGAGCCAACAATGAGAATAACTAAAAACTATGACCTCATTGAGAAGTTGATTGATAGAAATGTCTGGACATCATATTTTTAAAAGTGTGGATTTAAAATGCAAAATCTAAACGAGATAAATATTGTCTTAAAGTTCAATAAGAGGAAATGAGATGAATCCAAAAGATGCGCTTGTCGTTTTCCAGGGCGCTAAAATAAGAAGAACATGGCATGATGACAAGTGGTATTTTTCAGTTGTTGATACAGTTGGAGCTTTAACAGATAGTTCCATACCCCGAAGATACTGGTCAGATTTAAAAAACAATCTAGGTGAGGAAGGTTTTGAGTTGTACGATAATATCGTACAACTGAAATTGCTATCTTCAGACGGCAAGAATTACAATACTGATTGCGCAAACACCGAATCAATGTTCAGGATAATACAATCCATTCCTTCAAAAAAAGCAGAACCCTTCAAAAGATGGCTGGCAAAAGTGGGATATGATCGGGTGCAGGAAATCGAAGATCCTGAACTGGCGCAAAAACGGATGAAAGAAATCTATAAACTAAAGGGTTATTCAAATGAATGGATCGAGAAAAGAACAAGGGGGATTGCAATAAGAGATGAACTGACCGACGAATGGCATGAAAGAGGTATAAGCTCACAACGGGAATATTCCATTCTAACAGCCGAGATATCCAGGGCGACTTTCGGATTAACTCCAGGCGAATATAAAAAAGGCTCTTCCTGTGTTTCAAGTTGTTAGTTCAAGATTAAATTGAGCATAGAACCCAAAAGCTCACTTTCAACCCATCCGGATTTTCTTGACCGTCTTCATTAATGTTTTTTTATCGGAAGCATTCCCTGAAAGAGTTTCGACAAAAAGTGGTATTCCTTCCTGGT
This sequence comes from Candidatus Methanomarinus sp. HR1, assembly GCA_002926195.1. Classification (GTDB taxonomy): domain Archaea; phylum Halobacteriota; class Methanosarcinia; order Methanosarcinales; family Methanocomedenaceae; genus Methanomarinus. The sequence goes on from MZXQ01000024.1 coordinate 2,134, forward strand.
TACAGACCATACTCAGTACAAAACGTTTCAGATCCCATCGCATATCTTTAGGGTGGCCGTAAGTGATCTCAATTGTATTGAGTTCCGGATCAAGATTCTTGTATTTTCCATGTAGAATTCCAGCAACAATTCCAAGATGAGAAAGTGATGTAGTTGTTAGATTCATATAGTTAATTCATCCCCTCAGATGATTTTACTGATAAAAGG
>MZXQ01000198.1 GCA_002926195.1 Candidatus Methanomarinus sp. HR1
ATGCATAATAAAATTCACCTGGATGAATACCTGTTTGTCGACATGAAGCTGCTACATATTGATTTCCAATCTCAGTAGGTGTATAATTCGTAGTTATCGTCCATGTTGAATTACTAGAATCAGTACCACTTTCCAAAATAATATCCCAAGGATCTAACCAACCAGTCTTATTAATACCTATTTTCCAGTTTTTATCTAAGTTAGCATCCCAATCTTTATATGTTACTGAAATATTTATTGGAAGGTTAATTACAACGTCTTCTCCTTCTCCAATAATTTTACCACATTGTTCGATTTCAAAACCTACCGTTGGATCATCTCCCATACATGACTCTGTCGACATTAATAAGATAACCCCAATTAGTATTATTCCTACAATTAATTTCATTTTCTTTCACCTGGTCTTTTTTATACTAAATAATAATTCTTACATAGTTTATGACTCTTTTTTTGTATATAAGCATTTCTATAACGAAGCAATCAAATTAGAATGTAATCCAGCGTTTCTAATTTGATAGTCCGATTGTAACCACACACTGTGTAAAAAAACCACATTATTTTACTAATTTATTATAGCATATACTAATAATATTAACACAAATCATTCCATATGCCCAATTAATAAATGGAATTAAGGAAAAAATCGGAATTCAACTTTATCTGGTGGTTATTTTCACTGCAACATTTGATGTTGATATAAATTTAAGCTATCTGAAAAAAACAGATAATCTTTTAAATTGAAAAACTAATTTGATGGTTTCGTGTCGAGAAAATCCAATTAGTTTTTTAGTTTTTAATCCATAAAGCTAATTGGATTTTCTCTATACTGATATATAGTTCAAGCAGATGAACTTTTCACCCAGTTATAATCAAAGATTGTCAATAAAAAAACAACCATCTAACATTTCAACACTATAAACAATATGCCACCATGAACACAAAACCCATACACTACCTGATCATAATATCCATTCTCCTTGTACTCTCAGAAGCATTGATCCATATCTCAGGTGTAAAAACCGGCATAATCGCATATATCACAGTCCTGATATTCCTCATCATCCTGTTCACATTAACAAAAAGTCTCCCTGAAGAATACACCCGTGTCTTCCAGATAATAGCACTAATACCACTGTACCGTATCATAACACTATCAATCCCTATCGAACTAATCACATATGAAGGGTATCTCATATCAACGACCATTGCAATACTTGCTGGTTCACTGGTCCTGATACACCACCTTAAAATCCCGCTCGCTGATATAGGACT
>MZXQ01000197.1:0-206 GCA_002926195.1 Candidatus Methanomarinus sp. HR1
TTTGAAGTGGATACTTATTTTTCGAATATAGAATGAATACGCCTATACGTTTTAAAAATAAAAGGTTTTTCTATGACACCGTATAATGTAATATTCGGTTGAAATGGGGCAGTAGCTTGTTTAGAAAGGTATCCGGATCATCTATAGAAAAATAATAATTAGGAAAATCCTTCCTTCGGTCGGATTTTCCCGGGATATTGAGTTAT
>MZXQ01000197.1:224-1218 GCA_002926195.1 Candidatus Methanomarinus sp. HR1
TCCTGTGATGAACATTATTGCTGAAAAGCCTGGGAGTCCACCATCTTCGGTTTCTGTCGGAGTTGTTGTAGCCTGTGTATCTTGTTCAATACCCTCTCCACCTTCACTCACGTCTTCCGTTTCGGTTTTAATGGGTGTTGCTTGTTCTTCTGTGGTATTTATGGGTTCAGTGGATATTGGTGTAGAAGTAGAGGATACCCAGCTACTTCCGCCAGATGAAGAACCAGTACTTGTGCTCTTTTTAGCCTCCAATGTGAAAGATGAAGTAGAAGTAGAAGCACTAGAGAAATATGGCCTACTACCAATACCGGTATTGATCTTTCCTGTCACATCATATGTATCCGGGATTGCACCTGCAGTATTCACAGTAATTTGATATGCGAGTTTGGTATATTCAGTTTCACCTGGATTTTGTGATCCATATCCATACCCATACCCATAACCAACAAATGAGTAGCCATATCCATATCCTTTGTATGGTTTAGTACGTTCATTTGTAAAATTTCCAAAAGTAGCATTATCGCTAACTTTCCATCCATGTTTTTCAACCAGTTTTATATCGTAATTACCTTCGGTTAGTACAGATCCAACTGTAGTACCGATATCACTTGCCTCGAAAACCAGGGTCCCATTGGGAGATCCATCAATATGAGGAAGTCCTTCAATTGTAAAATCCGCGACAGGTATTTTTTCATTACCTCCGATAGTCACATTGAAATAGAAATATCCTTCTTGTCCAACAGTTGTAGGCATATTAGTTGTATCTACATTGACAGTAACTGCACCTGCCGGTTCGGAAATAATGAGCATCAGTATAACTAACACAGTTATAATAACACTGATAATACGGCTTTTGTTCTGTGGTCCTTTCATTTTTTTTTACCCCTTTTTAGTATATATCTTAAATTGGCGATATCAATATATTTTGATATTGATTAGTAAAATATATCCATGGTACATTTCAATCATATAAAAATCTGCCTAAAAGAGATTG
>MZXQ01000197.1:1313-1553 GCA_002926195.1 Candidatus Methanomarinus sp. HR1
ACAGATATGGTTTAGTATAATAGTTCGATTGTAACCCCACACTGTGTAAAAAATATATGCAGAGATATCATCATGAATAAATTATCTCCTATCTCATGCTGCATTTTACTCCATTCTCATTAAAACACTCATTACACGAAATACACTGCGCCTTATCAACACCCTTATCTCTAAACTTCACTACAAGATCAGGCTCTCTAATAAACGGCCTGCTTAGTGAGACCATATCAGCATATCCTT
>MZXQ01000023.1 GCA_002926195.1 Candidatus Methanomarinus sp. HR1
CATTACCATCTAGCGTTATACCATCATCATCTATTTCAATAATATCATTTACATCACCACTCAGGGTACAGGTCAATGTATCTGGAGACCATATTCCGATATTTTCACACTCACAACCACCTGCTTCATCCCGGATAATATAACAAATTCCAATATCAAATGAACTTAATAATAAAACAACTACAATAATACTTCGAATTATCCATTTCATAATATTTCACTCCTGCTACCTAATAAAGAACAAAATCCTCCCTTCGGTCGGATTTTCTTGAGTATATTATCTTATAGATTATATACTATAACAAGCCGTGTGAATATATTATATAAGTTTTTTGCTTTTCATCTGATTTGGTTATTATTATTATTATTGTTAGTATTAATAATAATATTATCCTAATTTTAAAGAGACATGAGTTTTAATAGATACTCCATTATTCAAAACATTTGCTAAAAAAATTCCGGTATAAGACCCACTTTCATCAGCTACTTCTTCCGGTGTCCCTTTTGCAACCACCATACCACCCCGCTCGCCCCCTTCGGGCCCGAGATCAATGATATAATCAGCCGTCTTAATAACATCCAGATTATGCTCTATAACGATCACTGTATTACCTGCATCAGTCAGCCTGTTAAGTACACCCAGCAGTTTTTTCACATCATCGAAATGAAGCCCTGTAGTGGGTTCATCCAATATATACACAGTCCTCCCCGTGCTTTTACGGCTTAGCTCAGTAGACAATTTAATACGCTGTGCTTCACCTCCGCTTAACGTAGTAGCAGGCTGTCCCAGTTTAATATACCCGAGACCCACATCATAGATCGTCCGGAGCTTATTATGTATCTTTGGAATATGCTTGAAAAATTCAAGTGCCTCTTCTACAGTCATATTAAGCACATCTGCAATATTCTTCCCCTTGTAAGTGATCTCCAGTGTCTCGTTGTTATAGCGGTTGCCATGACACACCTCACACCGGACATATACATCAGGCAGAAAATGCATTTCAATGGTAATTATACCATCACCATGACAGGACTCACACCGCCCCCCACGTACATTGAAACTGAACCTGCCTGGCTTATATCCTCTTATTTTGGACTCAGGGGTTATAGCAAATAGTTCCCTGATAGGAGTAAAAACATTAGTATAAGTAGCAGGATTGGACCTGGGCGTTCTGCCAATAGGACTCTGGTCAATAGTGATCACCTTATCAATCTGCCTGATACCTTCGATACTGCTGTGTTTACCTGGTCTGGAGCGTGCACGATGGAGCTTGCTTGCCAGGGCCTTATTTAATATCTCATTGACCAGGGTACTCTTTCCGGAACCTGAAACTCCGGTGACGCATGTCATCACGCGCAGCGGAAAAATCACATCAATATGTTTTAGATTATTTTCTTGCGCCCCTTTGAGAGTCAACCACCCGTTTGGAGTCCTGCGATTAGAAGGCACATCGATCTGTTTCTTACCTGCAAGATACCGGCCTGTCAGTGAATTGTTATTATTGATGATCTCTTTGGGAGTACCTGCTGCCACAATTTCTCCTCCATGGACACCTGCACCGGGTCCCATATCGATAATATAATCGGCAGAGAGCATAGTATCCATATCATGTTCTACCACAATGATGGTATTGCCCAGGTCACGTAAGCGCTTTAACATCCCGATAAGCCTGTCATTATCCCTGTGGTGCAGCCCGATACTGGGTTCATCCAGAATGTACAATACTCCTACCAGGCTGGACCCTATCTGGGTCGCCAGACGTATCCGCTGAGCTTCACCGCCGCTTAATGTTCCGGCTGATCTGCTCAGGTTAAGATAATCAAGTCCCACATCCATTAGAAAACCCAGTCTGGCATTGATCTCCTTTAATATACGCCTGGCTATATGCATATCACGCTCAGATAATGTAAGGTCATTAAAGAAATCTATTGCATCTTTCACAGACATTTCTGATATCACATCAATAGTTGTTGCGTTAAGAGTCACTGCGAGACTATAAGGTTTCAACCTGCGCCCTTTACACTGCGGGCAGTGGCTGGAGCTCATATACTTCTGGATCTTTTCGCGCATATCTTCACTGGAAGATTCCCTATACCGCCTTTTAAGGTTGGGGATAATACCTTCATATTTGCTATAATGCTCCCATACCCCGGGTTTATCACGGGGTGTATACTTGAGGTTGATCCGCTCATTAGACCCGTATAATATGATATCCTTATGCTTCTTACTTAATTTTTCAAATGGGGTATTGGCAGAGAAATTATATCTTTTTGCAACAGACTTCAAGGTCTGCATATAATATCCATCAGGCGACTTACCCCAGGGATCTATTGCACCTTCCAGTATGGACAAAGAAGGATCGGGAACAACCAGATCAGGATCAAGATCCAGGGTATTACCCAGGCCCTGACAACGAGGACATGCTCCCCTCGGATTATTAAAAGAGAACATGGCAGGTTCTAATGCCTCAAAACTAAGTTGGCAGTGGGCACATGAAAGATGTTCGGAAAACAGCAGTTCACGTTCATCGTCTACGACCTGCACCATTACCACACCACCACCTACATGTAGTGCGGTCTCTACCGAATCAGCCAAACGCTCTTTTATTCCATCCTTTATTATTAGTCGATCGATTACTACATCTATGTTATGTTTCTGATATCTGCCCAGTTCAATATCATCGTCCAGTGCATATATCTGACCGTCAGCCCGCACACGACTGTATCCTTCTTGTTTCAGATCTTCGAACAACTGGTGGTATTCACCTTTGCGGTCCTTTACTACTGGTGCCAGTACATGGACCTTCGTACCTTCCGGTAGTTCTAATACGCTGTCCATGATCTGGTCAAGTGTCTGTGGGGCTATCTCTCTCCCGCATTGTGGGCAATGAGGTATTCCTATCCTGGCAAAAAGTAGCCGCAGGTAATCATGTATCTCTGTTACAGTACCTACAGTTGAACGCGGGTTCTTGCTTGTGGTCTTCTGCTCGATAGATATGGCTGGTGAGAGTCCTTCGATATATTCCACATCAGGTTTGTCCATCTGTCCTAAGAACTGACGGGCATAGGCTGATAGGGATTCCACATACCTGCGCTGGCCTTCTGCATAAATAGTATCAAAGGCAAGAGAGGATTTACCGCTGCCGCTGATCCCGGTAATTACAATGAATTTATCCCTGGGTATTTCCAGGTCTATGTTCTTAAGGTTATGCACCTTTGCGCCTTTGATGATGATCTTATTTTTTGCCATAGGGATGGTTACATTTTACCTGATTATTATTAAAGGTATCAACACCGAACATTTTGAGACGGCCTGGTTAGCGAGGTTTTATCTCCTGCACCAAAATATCCCTTCCCTGATCCGTTAGGATCAAGAGAGGGGGGAGGGTTGACAGTAAGTTTAATGCCATATCAAGTAAATATTAGTATAGTAGATAAAGCATGACTTGATATATCGAAAATCCGAGCGTTAGCGAGGATTTTGTTCGACCTATAACAGGTCTATTTATTGGGATGAGGTGAAGTATATATGACTGATAAAGAATACGTAATTGAATCAAAAAGGTATACAGATGGAAATGGAAAGACTGTCTTTGACAGCTGGGTCACATCAGCTAAGATCATTGAAGTGAAACATGAAGAGCAATATATAGTATTCTTTCCATTAGAAGGAGATCATGCTGGTAAGAAGCATTACATCCCCTTCTCAAACATCCATATAGTTTATGAAAAATAAACCAGGATCAAACATTATTCGATCTTTACAGATTCATTTGGCCTGGCATACCAGGGCAGAGCAGCTATGGCTCCGATAATTCCATTACCTGACATCATTATCTCTACATTATTAGAACGGGCGGTCTCAAGAGCGTACTGCTTAGTAAGTATCTTTGTTCTACATTCGTGACTGTAGTCTTTTAAATGCGAAGCATCAAAATCATCCAGCACTACCATTCCTGTTTCATTAGATACGCTGTACTTCTCAAGTGCTGAGTATATACCTTCAAGCAACACCTGTTTGGATGAACGATCAGCGCACCCGAACTCCAGTACAGTAGATACACAGTTCTGTGTCTTAGCAGGTGCAGGAAATAACTGTACCAGGGCATGAGATATATATCTGGTATCAGGATGATCCAGATTTGCAGCAATATTGTGTGCCAAAGACCAGGTAGCACCCTGTTCCTTATTATCAGTATCATCGATCCCTATTAACAGACGTTCCAGTCTGGGGACTGTAATTGTACCTTTAGCAGCCCTACCGCCCCCTGATTCAGATATATTATATCCAAGTACACCCTGGCTTTGTGCACGACATACAGTCGCACCGACTCCACCTCCTCCAAGTCCTGCATAGGTGATCTCAACTTCATCGGCTGTTACTTTCACGGATTCTATCCCGGCGGCAGCCACAGAGGCTTCCAGTTCCAGTTCTTTTGTTCCTACTGCACAACAGTACCTGATCATATTACCGGCTGATCTAATATCACTGATCAGCGGACTGCTGGCATAATGATGCATTGTCCAGGCAGAACCGCCGTAACAGGTGGATCGTTCAATGATATCCACATATCGGTTCGTACGGTCGCATACTGCATATATCCCGTCATAAGTGACAGTATAAGGTTCATCAAGCTTCATTTTTAATGCTCCTGTTATGGTCCTGGTATATACCAAACCAAACTATCTTATATGTATCAATAATCTTATACTAAAGGTGTCACTTTGAATAAGCATTCCCCTACAAAAAAAAAATACTCTAAACCCTCAGAAGGTGAACTGCTGGCAATTACTGTCCTTGATATTGAAAAACGTACTATAGGCTGGTCACCTGGACTTAAAAGAAGTGTATATATCAATGAGTCCACGCAACAAGAGGTGGTTGGGGAACTTAAAAGGATCAGGGAAGCAGAAGTGGTTACGGCCTATGATCAAATGAATGATAAGACTTTATTCATTGAACTCGGTGAACTGGAACAGGAACAATTTAATACAGTCTATGATCAATATCTGGAATCAGGCGGGCAGATATTCTATACACGTAACAAGGAAGGACGAAAGATGCGATCAGTATTCATGTTCGATAAGAGTGCCGGGATAAAGGAAGGTGTTGATGTACCTGAAAAAAAGTTACTTTTCGGGTAATATAAGGAGACAAAATTATGGATACTGATATCATGCAAAAATATCTTGAAGCTGGCAGAATTGCTTCAAAAGTAAGAAATGAAACCGCAAAGGCGGTAGAAGATAATATGCGTCTGATTGATATTGCCGAATATTCAGAAAACCTCATCTATGAAATGGGAGCAAAAGCAGCATTTCCCTGCAACATATCAGTCAATGAAATAGCATCTCATTATACTCCTGAATACGGGATACAACGAATCGCTGCTGATGATCTGGTAAAAATAGATATAGGGGTTCATATAGACGGTTATATTGCAGATACAGCTACCACAATCGAAGTTGGCACAAACCGTAATAATATACTTATCCGTGCGGCTGAGAAGGCGCTGGATGCAGCGATCAAGATAGTTCGCGAAGATATTAATACCAAACAGCTTGGAACAGTAATAGAAAATGTGATAAAGTCCTATAACTGCACTTCAGTAACCGACCTGACAGGTCACAGTATAGATAGATATACCATCCACAGTGGCATCAATATTCCCAACCAAGCCAATACCTCATTCGGGAATACCTTGCATGCCGGAGATGTAATAGCCATAGAGCCATTCACAACCCGAGGGCCCGGACGGATAAAGCAGGGTGAGACCAGGATATTTGGTCTGCTGCATAATAAAAAACAAAACCATCCGGAATATCAAAATTTACTCTCACAGTTTAATACACTTCCATTTACCAGACGGTGGATGCAGAACCCTGATAAACTGGAAAAGATAAGACGGTTCTTAAGAAGATATCCGGTTCTGATAGAAAGTGACGGATATCCGGTTGCTCAGATTGAACATACTATTATTGTTAATAAGCATGGATGTAAAGTAATTACTGATTAACATTATACATTTTTATACATTAAGAACAATACAATAAATGTTTATTTGCGGTGGGACATACACAAAAGTGAAAATTATTAGAAAATGTAAACTGAGTGAGCATTTTTGATATATCAAGTTATATTTGGTATACTATGAAAATATGCTGGAAGAATTATTTGAACCAAGCTCTATTGCAATAATAGGAGCATCAAGAGACCCAAAAAAGCCAGGGGGTGCAATCCTTGCAAACCTTATCAAAGAATTTGAGGGTAATATATATCCTGTAAACCCAAAGAGTGATATGGTTCAGGGCTTTAAGTGCTACCATTCAGTAGATGAAGTACCCTCGGCAGAACTGGCTGTGATCGTTATTCCTGCCGGATTAGTACCTGATACACTGAAACAGTGTTCTAAAAAGGATACAAAAAATGTGGTAATTATTTCGGCCGGTTTTAAAGAATCCGGGCCGGAAGGCGCAATACTTGAAAAACAGATAATAGATATCTCAAGAGATTCGGGGATACGCATCCTGGGACCCAATTGCCTGGGACTGCTCAATACGCATAATGGTATGAACGCCACTTTTGCAGCAGGAAGTGCAAGAAAAGGCAATATTGCTATTATGTCTCAATCAGGAGCACTATGTACATCCATACTGGACTGGGCTGCATCTGAGAATATCGGGTTTAGCAAATTCCTCAGTTTAGGGAACAAAGCGGATATTGCAGAAAATGACCTGCTGGATTCATGGAGCCATGACGATGAGACTGATGTCATTCTTGCTTATCTTGAAGGCATAAAGGATGGACAGCAGTTTATAAGAACAGCCCGTGAGGCAACCAAAAGAAAACCTGTAGTAGTAATCAAAAGCGGGAGGACATCAACAGGTTCCAAAGCTGCTGCATCACATACCGGGACCCTGGCAGGAAGCGATCGGGCCTATACATCCGCATTTGATCAAAGCGGAGTGATCCGGGCATATTCAATGGAAGAACTATTTGATTATTCCAGGGCATTTTCTACCCAACCTTTACCTGAAGGGTTCAATGTTGCTATAATAACTAATGCCGGAGGTCCCGGGATCATGGCTGCTGATGCCTGTGAGGAAGTGGGTTTAAGACTTGCTTCATTTAAACCTGAAACCATAGATAAACTGCGGCATGGCCTGCCACCCCAGGCTAATATATACAATCCGATAGATGTACTGGGTGACGCCACTTCCCAGCGGTATGACCTGGCACTTGAAGCAGCAATGAGCGACCCCATAGTGGATGGTATAATAGTCCTGGTATCTCCACAGGCAATGACTGATGTGGAACAGATCGCTCAGGCCGTGATCCGGACATCCGGGAACCGCACTAAACCGATTGTTACCAGCCTTATCGGAGGAAACAGCATGGTTGAAGGTGATAAAATACTTGATATGGGTAAAGTACCTAATTACCCTTATCCGGGACGTGCAGCAAAAGCATTGTCCGTACTGGCAAAGTACAGACAGTATAAAGAAATAGTCCGATCGCCATACGAACAGTTTGATGTGGATGAAAATGGAGTACGCAGTATCATTGATAGTGCTATTAACGAGGGTATATACACACTGGGTGTGGAATCTCTGGATATTCTGGCATGTTACGGCATCCCGACTGTCAGGTCAATACATGCAAGGACTATTGAAGAAGCACTCCAGGCAGCCGAAAAGATAGGATATCCTGTTGCTATGAAAATAGTATCTCCTGACATATCACATAAATCAGATGTGGGTGGAGTAAAGATCAATATAAAAGACGAAAAGGAACTTACATTTACTTATACGGTAATGCGACAGAATATCGGAAGGATATTACCGGATGCCCGCATCAAAGGTGTACAGATACAGGAAATGCGGTATACAGGTAAAGAGATCATTGTAGGTATGCATAAGGATGCCCAGTTCGGTCCTATGCTGATGTTCGGGTTGGGCGGTATTTATGTGGATATACTCAAAGATGTATCTTTTGCCGTAGCTCCTATCAATAGAGATGATGCAAATAAGATGATACAACAGATCAGGTCATTCCCGCTGCTCACAGGAGTTAGAGGAGAAGAAGCCTCTGATATCGATTCAATTGTCGACAGTCTATTGCGACTTTCACAGCTTGCATGTGATTTTCCCGAGATAGTTGAACTGGATATCAATCCCCTGTTCGTATATGCCAGAGGTAAAGGATGTGTTGCACCGGATTTTAGGATCATATTGGAGGAAAGAAAATGAAGACCATACTTATTGGATCAACTGAAGGCTTCTCAGGAAAAAGCGCTATCACCCTTGGTCTTGCCACAATATTGAAAGAGACAGGGTATAAAGTAGGGTTTATGAAACCCCTTGGTAATAAACTTAAATGGGAAGCTGACAGACTTATCGATGAAGATACGCAAAATATCAAGAAGATACTGGGTCTAAGCGAATCTGTTGATGATATTACACCCATCCATCTAACAGATGATTTTCTGCATAAAGTATTAAAAGGTGAAGTTAGCGGTCTGGAACAGAGTATCAGGTCAGCTTTTGATAAAATATCAAGGGATAAGGATATAGTGTTAATAGAAGGCAATGCAGCCTTCTCAGATGGTGCTATCTACGGGATGTCAGATGCTAATGTAGCACATCTTCTTAATGCTTCAATACTACTGGTGGCAAAGTACAGGTCCATGAAGAGTATAGATAATATTATAACAGACTACAAGATCATCAGCGAACCTGAAAGGATGATGGGAGTGGTCCTGAATGATGTTCCTGAGGATGAACTCACTGATATAGAGGATCTTGTGAAACCATACCTGATCAACCAGGGCGTAGATGTGCTGGGAGTGATCCCAAAGGATTTTACGTTACGCTCAATAGCAGTTGGACAGATAGCTGAGATGCTGCCGGGTGAGATTCTTACAGCAAAGGAGAAATGTGAAGAGTTAGTGGAACATATCCTGGTAGGAGCTATGGAAACTGATAGTGCACTCGGTTTTTTTAGAAAATCCCATAATTATGCTGTGGTAACCGGAGGGGATAGGGCAGATATACAACTTGCAGCTATGGAAGCTAATACTAAATGCCTGATACTTACAGGCAACCTGTATCCAAGTGCTGCTGTACTGGGTACTGCCCAGATTAAAGAGGTTCCGATAATTTTGGTATCTGCTGATACCATGACCACCATCGATCATCTGGAGACATTAATGGGACGCTCAAGTATGAGTAATCCTGAAAAAATAAAAAAAATAGTAGAACTGTTAAAGAGCTCTCTGGACCTTGATGCAATAATCCGTCATATTGATAAGCAGTAGTAATACCTAACCATACATGAGCTCATCCGGGGGGGGTGATTGTAGCAGGTTTATGATATATTCCATTGGTACAGGTGAATACGCTTCCATCTCATTGCCGCAATTCGGACACTGCATTTTAAATCTAATAGGTGTGGCAATGATCTCTTCTTCAATATAGGATTCCTGGATATAGGGGTTGGGAACAGTAGTAGGCTTACTGGTTTCAAACTGATTGGTTTGTAACAGGTGATAGTAAGTGGATTTTTCTGTGTTACCGCAATCAGGGCATGTAAGAATTATTTTATTAGATAGGTATTTATTATTTTTTTTGGTTTTGATTAATTTGTTGAGTATATCGATCACGGTAATTAATATGTTCTTGGTAGATATAAATCTTATAGTTTTTTAAGGGTGAGAATTATGGATTGCACTGACTACAGCATTTGTAGGCGCTTTCATGATAGTCCTTCAATGCAAACAGATGGATTTCGTTGGCCTGCGATTTATTAAGGGATACGGTTCGATCTACTCCCTGAAACTTATTATTGGGTGAAAGCGGAAATCGCTGTTAATCAGCAGGTAATTACACATCTTGCTTCGTTTGTACCACTTTATGATAAACTACATGACATTATAGT
>MZXQ01000196.1:0-726 GCA_002926195.1 Candidatus Methanomarinus sp. HR1
AAACTCGGTTTTCCAGATGATGAGACGCCATCGGTTTCAACGATAACTCGAATAGTGAAGAAGCACAAGCTGAAAATAAATAAGCGCGAGCGATATAAACGAGTCAAATCCAAAAAGAGATATACAATCCTAAATCCAACGCGAATCAATGAGATGCATCAGATAGACTTTGTTGGTCCACGATTTATCAAGGGATATGGTGCAATTTCTTCCCTCAATCTCATCGATGTAGTCAGTAATCAGGTTCACATCGAGCAGAATAATTCTAAAAGCATGGATACTGTAATAGCTTTTCTCATTCGGTATTGGAATAATAACGCGATTCCAAGATATTTACAGGTTGATAACGGAATGAATTTTATTGGGGACTTTATACACCCGCGCAAATTCAGTCGTTTCATAAGACTTTGTCTTTATGTTGGTGTTGAAGCTGTTTTCATCACACCCAGAAGCCCATGGATGAATGGGAGCATTGAGAATTTCAATAAATGGTTTGATGAAAAGTTCTGGGTTAAAGAAATCTTCGTGGATTTGGAGGACATGCGCATAAAATCAACATATTTTGTCGATCAATATAACGATCTTAGTATCTGGAAAAAGAGAAACAAGGAACTGGAACAGATTGAACCAATTAGAATGCTAAAAGAGACTGTAGAAATCAATTTGAACAAATTGCCTTTGATAGAAGGAAAGGTCCATTTCATCAGGCGGGTCGATAATGATGGG
>MZXQ01000196.1:744-1445 GCA_002926195.1 Candidatus Methanomarinus sp. HR1
AGAAAACAAAGGTTAGAGGTCTATTATCGAGGACAAGATCATGATGTTGCTAAGTTGATAAAAGAATTTGATTATGATGTGATTGAAAAAATTAAACCTCTTGGAGATGACATTTGGAATATTCGTTAGATGAGTTCACGATGTATTGANNTGAGCTTTTTTTGTTCACGATGTATTGACCCCTTCCAGCACTTAAAGCTTAGTTGAATGAATACGCAATACTTGCAAAATTAGAATATAACATCAGATATTCTTATAAATATCTTAGAATTTGAATTGGCACAATATGGTAAATAATGGCTCTCATTAAAATCGAGTGGGTTTAATTTCAATAAATATTGCTCAAATTGGGTTGGTTGCCCAAAAATACCCGAATCCGGCCTGATATTTACAACTCAAGCATATTCCTTGCAATCCTTTTTGCAAGGGCCATTATAGTTAGTATTGGGGGCCCGCCTGTAGACTCAGGTAATAAGGAAGCATCAGCTACAAAAAGACCTTCGATTTCGGTTTCGAGCCCAGGAGCCCTAACAAACCCGCCAATTCTTGCAGTCCCTCCCGGGTGTGCACCTCTTGGGTTCGTGGAGACTATGCTTGATGGTTTAACTCCTGCCTAAGATCCAATCAGGTGTGTTATTCACCTTAAGTTCACGTTCAAGCGATTCGAATTCTTGAATACTCAAGCATTCCTCTTCTCTTTT
>MZXQ01000195.1:0-1892 GCA_002926195.1 Candidatus Methanomarinus sp. HR1
GTATTTGATGCAGGCCGGATAAAATGTGTGCCATTAGTCACAAAGTTCTCTGGAATCCGATCACTTGCTATTGGCTCTGTTTTAAGATGTACCCCATCTGCAGCCAGGACTATACTCATATTTGTTAGACTTAAGCATAAAGCTACTATAATGAATATATAAAAATTTTTTATCATTTTCTATCTTTCCCTTATCTTTGAAAGCTAAATATGTTTCACTATATAAATAATTTTTGATTATAGGCGAGAGACTTTTTAATCTCTTCTGAAAATATGTATAATTATACATATATAGTTTGTGAAATGCTTGAATAACACTCAGAAAATAATAAATAGTCTCTACTATTAATACCAAATTATTCATATAATCAAATCAAAAATAACAAAGAATGAATCCCAGTACAGTCTTATTCCTGAAAAGAAAATTCCAGGGGCATTATAAAAAACATCCACCTCAGTCCCCTCCACAGTTAAATCAGCGGGAATGGGGCTTTTTAATGTTTGATCCTGGCTCTGGCATGTACCGGCATAAGGCCTTTTATAACAATCAAGAGATGCATGAATATATACAGGCCATGGTACCGGCACATGTTTACCATTCCACGGCTTATTACGAACATCCTTCTGCCAGTACCATGAAGGAAAAATCATGGCTTGGGGCGGATCTTATATTTGATCTTGATGCAGACCATTTGCCGAACGTACCTGATTCATATAAAGATATGTTGAAATCAGTAAAAAATGAGACATTGAATCTGATCGATTTTTTACTTTATGATTTTGGATTTAAGGAAAATGAACTACATATAGCCTTCTCAGGAGGGCGTGGATATCATATCCATATCCGTGACCAAAAAGTGCTTAGATTAGATAGTGCCCAACGCCGGGAAATAGTAGATTATGTAAGTGGCACCGGACTAAATAGAGACCGTATTTTCAAGAAAAAAACTATTGAAGGTGATAGTAAAAGATCAAAAGTATTGATGTTCCCATCCGAATCCCAGGGAGGGTGGGGCAAGTTAATAAATAGAAAAATAATTACATTCCTGCAGATACTGGTAGATAGTGAGGATGCAGAAAAAAATTTAATAGATTTTAAGGCTATTGGAAAGAAAAAGGCAATAAAGATCATAGATACTATCAACAGTCCGGCACAGTTGGAGCAGATGAAAAACGGAAATTTCAGTGCATTGAGTTTCATACCAGCTGATTTCTGGGAGAATGCTTTGGATCAGATCATTCCCACAATTAAGGTCAATATAGATGAACCAGTAACAGCCGATATCAAGCGATTGATCAGGGCTGCTTCATCCCTGCACGGGAAAACAGGTTTAAAAGTAATACCGCTCACATTAGATGAACTGTCTCGTTTTGAACCTCTTGTGGATGCCGTAGTGTTCGGGGATAATGAGATAATGATAAATGTAATCCAACCCAGTATAGTAGAATTGAAGGATGAGCGTTTTGAAGTGGAAGAAGGCAGGAACATTCTCCCTGAATATGCAGCAATATACTTGATGTGTAAGGGTGCAGCTGAATTTATGGAGGTTCTTAAGTGAAATATGATGATATTGTCCGCATTAAGGAAGAAGAAGATAAAAAACAAACACTTTCGAAAATACCCCCTCAATTCTACAATGAATTGAATACATACATCAAAGAAATGGAAGAAGAAGAGAGTAAAATATTTAGTAAATACTCAGAAGCGGCAATACAGATACAGTATGAACTTAAGAACGCTTTATCAATTATTGATAAAATATTTAAAAAACGTACACGTAAAATTATTAAAATGGCTACAGGTAAGGCATTCTCAAAAGATCCGACCAATACGGCTCATGACATGGAGAATATGACCCCCCAGGAGATAGATATCTACAGCCAGGTTTTACA
>MZXQ01000195.1:1916-6344 GCA_002926195.1 Candidatus Methanomarinus sp. HR1
GGATAACACCCGGGATCATAAATCGGTAGATGAAAACGTTAAGATATCCACTGAAGTAGAATTGGAAGTTGAACAGACTATTGCTTCAATTGAGGATAAGATCATCGTTCATGATGAAAAGGGCAAAAAGGATATAAATAAAGAGTACATTGTTGTGCGCATATTAAAGGATATTCCAACCTTTATTGCAACTGACGGGCGAAACTATACGCTAAATGCGCAGGAGTTGGCTGTTATTCCAGTAGTCAATGCCAGAGCCCTTATCAAACGTAAAGTGGCAGGACAGGTAAAAAGCACTTATACAGGATAAGACGCATATGAAGATACCAAAAAAATTTAGGACATATTGTCCTTTTTGCAAAACCCATACTGAACATACAGTTGAAAGGGTCAAGAAAGGAAAAGCATCATCAATGACGCGGATCACCAGACAAAAACATAGACAGACCGGGATAGGCAATTCAGGCAAATTCTCTAAGGTACCGGGTGGAGATAAACCCACCAAAAAGGTAGCATTACGATACCGGTGCAATACCTGCAAAAAGGCATATCAAAAGAAGTGTTTTAGAGCAGGGAAATTTGAATTAAAGGAGTGAATAATAAATGCTGCAGGAACCAAGAAGTAGATTTTTAAGAGTTAAATGTAGTAATTGTACGAATGAACAGGTGATCTTTGGCAGTGCCAGTAGTGTAATACCATGTCAGGTATGCAATGCCACACTGGCCGAACCCACCGGTGGTAAAGCAATTATTAAAACCCAGATACTGGAAGTTCTTGAATAGGAGAGAACATGGAACGCAAAGGATGGCCCGAATTAGATGAACTGGTTGTATGCTCAGTACAGCAAGTTAAAGATTTTGGTGCATTTACCTCATTAGATGAATATGGTGGTAAAGAAGGACTGATCCATATTTCTGAAGTCGCTACAGGTTGGGTCAAATATATTCGTGATCACGTTAGAGAGGGACAAAAGATAGTATGTAAGGTACTGGATGTTAATCCTTCCAAACACCATATTGATCTTTCCCTGAAAGACGTGAATGACCATCAACGCAGGGAAAAGATCCAGGACTGGAAAAACGAACAGAAGGCTGAAAAATGGATCAATTACGTAGCAGAGATGAATAGTATTGAGCCAGATGAACTCGATGAACTTATTGATCTGATCTATGATGCTTTTGAAAGTGTATATGAAGTATTTGAAGAAGGAATGCAGAACGGTCCGGATGCACTCATTGAGGTAGGTATTGATAAAGAATATGCACAAACCATCTGCAAACTCGGTTCTGATAATATCAAGATCCCTTATGTGGAAATAACAGGATACATAGATCTGACATGTCCACTCCCTGATGGAGTGAACTATATTAACGAATCCCTAAAAGCTGCAGCTAAGATCAAGAAAGATGATGATGTCAAAATAGATGTCAGTTATGTGGGTGCCCCCAGGTATAGAATACATGTGATTGCCCCTGATTATAAGATAGCTGAGAATGTACTCAAAACATCGGCTAATGCAGCAATACTTGAAATCCAAAATGCAAAAGGTATAGGGACCTTCTTCAGACATAACGAAGCAAAAGCTTAAGGCGATCATGGGACTACATATTAATAAATGTGAAGCATGCGGGATCTACACAATAAAAGATAACTGCCCCGAATGTGGCAGTCATACTATCAACCCCAGGCCTGCACGGTTCTCATTAGAAGATAGATATGGTAAATACAGACGATTAATGAAGATTCAATCCTCAAAGAGCAAGATTATACATGAAAGAAACAATTATTAAGGTAATTAAAAAGGTTAAACTGGAAGATCCTATTCTAATCGAAGGTCTCCCGGGTGTAGGTCATGTAGGAAAACTGGTGGCTGAGCATATAGTAGAAGAATTAAATGCAGAGAAGATCATTGAGATTTATTCTCCTCATTTCCCTCCTCAGGTACTTATTAATGACGATTTTATTGCTGAACTTGTAAAAAACGAAGTATACGCATATAAATCAGATAATAAAATTGATATACTGATCGTAGTAGGCGATCACCAAAGCGTAACTAATGAAGGACATTATGAGATCAGTGGTATCATACTGGATATAGCACAGGAATATGATGTTAAACGCATTTATACCCTGGGAGGTTATGGTACAGGCCAGCTGGTTGAAAATGGGACTGTATTAGGTGCGGTAAATAATACTGATATGATTGAGGAAATGAAAAAGTATGGTATCGAGTTTAGGGACAATGAACCAGCCGGTGGCATTGTTGGAGTTTCAGGCCTGATATTGGGTATGAGTAGATTTAGAGATATTGATGCTGCCTGTCTTATGGGTATTACTTCCGGTTATCTTGTTGATCCGAAAAGCGCCCAGGCTGTATTAGATGTGCTGTGTGAAATACTGGATCTGGAGATAGATACCCAGGCACTTGAAGACCGTGCAAAAGAGATGGAGAAAATTATTGCAAAGATCGTAGAAATAGAACAGATGCAAATGCAACATGAGATCGGGGCTGATGAAGATCTTAGATATATTGGTTGAAATTTATAATCTAGTATGTAAAATATTCATCCCTGTTCTTTTTCAATTTACTACCACTATTTAACCCTAACTTTAATGCATTTCCATTTATTGGCCACAGATTTTTTCTAATACGTTTTTGTAGTACATTCTCAAGAGAAGAACGCTTGACTATACCTGTTAGAGCTGTGATGGCACCTAAAGCTGCCACATTAGCTGTGACCACAGCACCTGCTTTTTGTGCCATTTCAGTAAATGGAACACTGTAATGTCGAATAGGTGGATGGTGAGTAACAAGGTTCGAATCAATTACTAAAATACCGTTATCCTTTAATTCAGGAGCAAATCTACTACATGATTCCTGATTTAAGGATAGTATCAGATCCATTTTATCCGGCATCGGATAATCAATGGGTTCATCACTGATCACAAGGTTCGACCTGCTTGCACCACCTCTTGCCTCGGGACCATAACTACTGGTTAATGCTACATTCTTACCGTCTTTTACTGCTGCATCTGCAAGCAGTACACCTGCTAGTATCAGGCCCTGACCCCCTGACCCAGAAAGGCAGATATGGTATCTGTTCATTGTCCCTCACTTCCTGCTTCTTTAATGATCCGGCTGTATCGTTCAAGATAATCGGGTTCATCAAGGTCTGTCAGTACACCGATAGGAAACTGCTCACCTATCTCATCAGTTGACAGTTTTTTGAATGCCGTATAATGTATTGCATTATCCTTATACCATTGCATCATCTCTATTGGACCCCCAAGTTTATTGCGTCTGCCATACTGTGTGGGACACTGGGACAGGGCCTCTACGACGCTGAACCCTTTATTGTTTATAGCCCGCTCAATAAGTGCATCCAGCATTTTAGCATGATATGTAGTACCTCTGGCTACGAAAGAAGCACCACAAGCTTCTACTAATTTACAGATATCAAAAGGTTTCTCTATACTACCGTATTGGGCCGTACTTGCTTTATAATCCGTAGGAGTTGTAGGAGAGTACTGACCTCCGGTCATGCCATAAATATTATTATTAATGATCAGGGAGGTGATATTGATATTACGACGACATGAATGTATCAGGTGATTACCGCCTATTGCTGTTGCGTCCCCGTCTCCCATGACTACGATCACAGTAAGTGAAGGTTTTGCCAGTTTAAGGCCTGTGGCAAATGCCAGTGCACGTCCATGAGTTGTATGAAGTGTATTAAAGTCAAGATATGTACTCACCCTGCCTGAACAGCCAATACCGCTAACCAACGCGATCTCATCTTTTGTCAGTCCTATTCTTTCAATAGCCCGGACAAGAGCTCCGGTCACAATACCTATCCCGCAACCAGGGCACCATACATGTGGATATTTTTTATCAGGCCGTAGATATTTGTATATAGCTTCTGAAGTCCGGATCATAATACCACCTCTTCGATCTTTTCCATGATCTGGTCAGGAGTGATAAGTTCGCCATCCACACGAGTGATACGCAGCGTTTTACCAGGGCAGGATTTAAGTATTTCGCCATATATCTGACCATAGTTCATCTCAGGAACAATTATCAATTTTATTTTTGGGGCCATATTCTCAAGATGAAAACGGGGAAACGGCCACATGGTAATAGGTCTTAGCATTCCCACTTTAAATCCCTCTTCCCTTGCCATATTTACTGCTTCTTTTGCTGATCTGGCAACACTGCCGTAGGCTACTATGCAGATATCAGCATCATCGAGCCGATATTCTTCGATTTTAATAATATCGTGCAGGTTATTCTTGATCTTATTAATAAGTTTATTCAGACACTGTTCTATCTCCTCATGGATCAATGTTGGGAAGCCTGATTTATCGTGCACCATTCCGGTAACATGGAACCTATACCCTTCACCGAATGGAGCAAGGTGTACTATATC
>MZXQ01000195.1:6354-6593 GCA_002926195.1 Candidatus Methanomarinus sp. HR1
ATCTCAATATCCTCCGGTACTACAATATTCTCCCACATATGACCTATTATGCCATCCATAAGCACTATAACAGGGGTCCGGTATTTTTCTGCAAGGTTGAAAGCATCTATGGTCAGGGTATAGCATTCAAGTACTGAATTAGGGCATAGTACAATAATAGGATGGTCTCCATGAGTACCCCAACGGCTCTGCATAACATCTCCCTGGCTGGGCCGGGTCGGCATGCCTGTACTTGGACC
>MZXQ01000195.1:6624-7190 GCA_002926195.1 Candidatus Methanomarinus sp. HR1
GGGCCACTGGTTGCGGTCATTGATTTAACACCTCCCAGGGATGCTCCTATTATAGCTGCCATACTGGATATCTCATCTTCCATCTGAATGAAGGTACCGCATACCTGTGGCAAATGGACTGATAGATACTCAGCGATCTCTGTACTGGGAGTGATAGGATATCCTGCAAAGAACTTCATACCAGCGGCCAGGGCACCCATTGCACTGGCTTCATTGCCCTGCAGCAGTATTTGATTGTGCTTTCTCATGATTCTCCTCCTTTACTGTTATTTTCTCCATGTATTCATCCTTTTTCGCTACTGTTATGGCATAATCCGGACAGCGGATATCACACAGACCACACAGGATACAGTCCTCGGGACGAGCTGCATAAGGATATCCATCCGGCCCACGTTCAAGTACGTGTTTTGGACAGAAGGCTATGCATATGCCGCATTTCTTGCACCATCTTGAAAACAGGTGGATAGGTTCGATTTTTTTCTTCATACTGATCTGCACCAGGGTGTTATTATGTTATAGGTAGTGTTTGGGTGAATGTAAAATAAAAGTTCCCTTTTTATTTTTGG
>MZXQ01000194.1 GCA_002926195.1 Candidatus Methanomarinus sp. HR1
CAGACCGGATAGTGTTTATCTGACTCCATGGGGAGGATTTTTTCAAGTAGGATTATGTGATACCAGGAATCTCCAAAATCATATTCGTAGAAAAATTTTGAATTTTCTTCAAAGACCACCTGGCTTAATGTTACTGTTCTTTCATCGTTCACTTCAAACGTATCAGCCGGGTCAGGTTCACTATATGTCATTCCATCTATGATAAACTGATGAAGGTGATAATCATCCCACCNNCCCACCTCTATCCATACGCATCTCACAACCCGACCTCAGCCCGTAGATGCCTCGGACTTGCAGTCCGGCGGTGCTTAAATCGAAAAAATTTATACTACAGTGGGTTTTATATGGTAGAGGAACAAAATCCTCCCTCTGGTCGGATTTTCTTGAGTATATAATCCTATAGATTATATACTATGAAAAACCGTCAAATTTTTGTTAAAATTCAGGTAATAGATAGTTTAATCAACATTAATGTTATCAAACTACTGATAACATGACCAAACAGATACTTGTAACCAATGATGACGGTGTTTATGCCGCAGGGATCAAAGCCGCATACCAGTGTGTTAGTGATCTGGGTGAAGTAGCAGTAGTAGCACCGTCCACCCAGCAAAGCGGAGTAGGACGCAGCATCTCGATCTTCGAGCCTCTCAGGCTGACCCGTACAGATGTTGATGGAGTTGAGGCTTATGCTGTGGACGGAACACCCACCGACTCAATAGTACTGGGACTGTTCTCGGTATTACAAAGTACGCCCGATCTGGTACTATGTGGTTTTAATATTGGTGAGAATATTAGTACTGATGCTGTGACCACTTCAGGTACAATCGGCGCAGCCCTTGAAGCCTCCAGTTATGGTATTCCCACGATCGCTGCTTCCATACAGGTACTGGATGAGGGGGACAAATTCGATGATCTTCGCTCATATGAATATGATTTCAAAGTATGTAAACACATAGTAAATCGCATTGCTAAGAAGGTACTGGAAAAAGGCCTTCCCGAAGGTGTTGACCTGTTGAATGTCAATATACCCAGGCATGCTACATATGACACAAAGATCCAGGTCACCAGACTTGCACGTAAGATTTTTGCTACTTCGGTACAACAGCGTCATGACCCAAGGGGTCGTACTTATTACTGGATCGATGGAGATCTATTAAGGGATGCAGAACAAGGAACAGATGTCCATGCCCTGTTGCAATGTGGCCATATCTCTGTTACACCTTTATCACTGGATTCTACAGCACGTGTGGATTTCAACAAGATCAAACAGATACTGAATTAGATCGGACTATACCAATTATAAATAAATATAAATAAGTATGAACAAGAAGAGCAACTATAAAAAACCCTATGGGCAAACACTTGATCGCATTATGCTTTACTTACTGGTATTTGTGATTATGGGTCTATCAGATGCCGTTATTCCTGTACTGCCTGCACTTGCGAACAACGGACCGCTGCCAGACGGTGGCTCTTCAAGTCTGATATTTTCCTCATTCTTTATTGGTGCACTCTTAACCATGATACTTTTTGGTGTACTTGCCGATGCCTATGGTCACAGGTTGTTCGTGATCTTCGGCGTACTTTTGACTTTAATATCAGGTTTTATGATAATTGTCAGTAATGATTTCTGGATGATCGTTATTGCCAGATTCATAGAAGGTGCCGGATGCGGAGCGTTCTTTCCTTCGGCTTTTGCACTATTAGCAGGTATGGATAAACGGGAACAATATATAGGTGAATTTAATTTTATTATAAACCTGGGACTGGCTGTCGGGTTAAAAGTGACAGGTATGCTGGCAAATACAGGGATCAAAAATGGGTTAATGCTATTTGAAGGGCTGATGGTGCCGATATTTATGATCTCAATGATGGTATTGATCAATAACGGCCCGGGAGAAACAGTATTAAAGAAAAGTGAGGTATTTTCAACCATTGCAAAATCCAAAAAAGCCATTATACATCCGCAATATTATCAGATATGGTTATTGTCCTTTGTACTGTTCGGGTCAAGTGGGGTCTTGATCGCCCTGTATCCTGATTTTGTTTCCGATGTTATGACTACGGATGCACTTGGTACATATCTGGCCAGTATTTATGTAGGTGCTATGGTTACTTCACTGGTGGCTGGCAGGATGCAGATACCAAAAGATACTCTTGTTAAAGCAAGCATGGTATTTACTGGAATAGGGGCGCTATGTGCAGTATTTCATCCTATTGGTCTTACTTTGATGGGGGCCGGTTCAGGGCTGGGTATGGTAGGTCTTGTCACAGGTGTATCCTACCTGAATATCAATAAAGGACTTGCAATGGGGATATTCAATACCTGTACCTATGCCGGACTTGCTCTGGTTCCAATATTAGGCGGACTGTTAATACCTATTATTGGTTATAGCAGTGTATTTATCATCAATGGTATATTGTTGATAATAATGGTGTTGTTACCTATGAGTGCATTGAGCCAGGCAAATAGTATAAAATAGATGTTAGAATAATAAAGGTACATATGGCTAAGGTTACAATAAAGCTATTTGCCAACCTTAGAGAGAAGGCAAAAAAAGCTAAGATAGATATTACTGGCACGGATCTGAAAGAGGTATTAGACTTACTTATTGAACAATATGAAGGTATTGAAGAGTTGATATTCAGTAACGGAGATATACATCCATTTATTCATGTGATGGTCAACGGCATAAGTGTCAAGGATAAAGACGGTCTTGATACAATACTACATGATGGTGATGAGATCGCTTTGTTCCCACCGGTTTCAGGAGGTTGAGTATAAACATATGGGGAAATTTTTCAAATCACTTATGGATGTTCA
>MZXQ01000193.1:0-811 GCA_002926195.1 Candidatus Methanomarinus sp. HR1
TTAACCTTTTTTTTATTCACACTATTCATCTGCCTGACATGGACTGCGGCTGATACAACAAATACGATATTAATGAAGATCATCCATTGTGCAGCTGATATCCAGGTAATAATACCTGCTAATATACTCATGCTGCCAATCAAAAAGAAAATACTAAGACCCAGATAATACTGGGCCCATGAGATATCTCCTTTCTTTACTGTCTCCAGATAGATATCAATATCCTCAATTGCAGAGGTAAGTCTTATCTCGTCTGTTTTCCTGTCATATATAAGAATACCCATATTCTCCATCTTGGGCAGGTGTGTCTGATGAAGTGAGACATATATGCTTTTGCGTATGTTACTACTCGGCTCTTCCATACCTGACTCTAAACGGGCTATTTCTTCTGAAATAAACCTGGGACTCTGGCTGCCGTAGGTTTTTAATAACTCAATAGTATTTCTTCTTCGATCATTCTGCAGTAACCCGAAAATTTCGCTTTTTGATAACTTAGGTTTTTCAGGGTTTTTATATTCTACCTGAATGACGGGATCCTTCAAGTTATTTTTCATTATTATTCCCCTTATATGAATAATTTTATACAATTATGTTCAAGTGATACGATTTCTTTTAACTAAGCCATGATTGTTCCTATATATATACATTATTAATTTGTTTAGTCAAGATCGATATACTCATGAAAATCCGATCGAAAGGAGAATTTTGTTCCTTATTTATAATTTTTACTAATATTCAGATCAAGGTAATATATCATATTTTTTCCGTTTTCAGATCCAACCCATACTACTTTATTATCATTGATCTGAGG
>MZXQ01000193.1:853-1893 GCA_002926195.1 Candidatus Methanomarinus sp. HR1
AACAGAATTTTCATCAATTTTCGGGGCATAATTATGAAAAGAATCATTACTAATCAATATTGGTTCGATTGGTTTTCCATTTGATTCGAATGACCCGTCCCAGTAATAAATTCCTTGTTTATTATTAATTAATCCCTCCCAAACAACTCTATTAGCACAGATCTGTGGAAAAAGGTCATCATACGTGTTATTGCTAATCTGCACTGGTTCGGGAATTCCATTTTTTTCATATTTTCCATCCCAAAAATAAATTTCCGAGTCGAAACCATCTGATCTCTGCCAGACTACTTTTCCTTGCGATATCGTAGTATAATATGATGAAGAATTTGCATTAGTGCGTTTTATTTGGTCATAATTATCATTCAAACCAGAGGTTTTATTCCAAAAACATATCTCATAGTCTCTCCCATCAAATTCACGCCAAATGATCAAATCTTCGTTTATTATGGGACAATAGTCTCGAAGATCACTATTAGAAATTTTCTTTGGATTAGTTGGAGAACCATTAGAATAATATGTTCCATTCCAGTAATAAATATCAAGCCTATCATCATTAAATCCTTTCCATACTATTTCACCCTCGTATATATCAGGATTAATTACACTAAGATTATCATTACTCAATTTTATCGGATCAATTGGTGTACCATTCAAATTAAAAGTACCATCCCAGTAAAAAATATGGGATGTCATATTTTCATAACCAATCCATACCACTCCACCTGCATTAATTTTCGGATGAATATCACGATAGCTATTATTGCTAATTTTAATAATTTCAGACGGCTCTCCCTTAGAGTTTAATGTACCGTTCCAATAATATATTTCATAATCATTTCCATCATTTGCAGTCCATACAACCTCATTTTTATTTATTTGGGGTTGGTCTGCGTAATAGCTATCATTGGAATTTAATATAATTGAATATTCAATATGATCATAATTATTGCCACTATCAGTTTGTAACATGTCAATACAACCCATAATTATGATACTTAAAAAAAATAAAATAAAAAAAGAAAGTAAGATTTGCTTCATTT
>MZXQ01000193.1:1942-2199 GCA_002926195.1 Candidatus Methanomarinus sp. HR1
GTAACTTCTTTTACAGGAGTTTCTTTTCCGGCATATGTTACCTTTCCTATAATTAGATAATCTCCTGCTGACTCCGGTTTAAAATATGAGATAAGCATAACTTCCTTATTTATTTCTACTAACAGTTCATCACTCGTGATTGTGTCAATAAAGTCGCCATCTCTATAGACTTCTCCACTGAATTTAGCTGAGGATTCAATCATTCCTGTATTTTTAAAAACTGCTCCAATCCTTAAAGGTGTACCTATAACCGGTTC
>MZXQ01000193.1:2251-2721 GCA_002926195.1 Candidatus Methanomarinus sp. HR1
GCAATATAATCATCAGGTACATTCGAAGATGTGGTGTTCCATATGGCAATTATTGTTTCTGTTAAGGTGGGTTTTACTTTAGTGCTCTGGTGAACATATCTATGCACTTCGTTTTCATTCTGGTAAATTATAACATCGATTTTTGGATTGACTATTACATTTCCTGTATTTTCAAATATTACTTTTACCTTTAGCGGGTTGTTATGTTCGGTATCTGCTATTGTTATTCCTATTACTTTCCCATCTATTTTTTGCTCCCCGGTTACTGCTATTGTAATTTTTGAAGAGGCACCTACGATGAGATGTTGCCCTGTTCCTTCAGTGCTTGTATTTTTAGGAGCGGTTGTTATATCAAGTGAACCATAATAGTTTTCGTTCTGCGCATCAGCAGGGATTTGGAATACTGCCAGGACCTGGACTTTATCGCTACCTGGTATATCTATAGTTTCAATAATTGTTTCAGGATCGTT
>MZXQ01000192.1 GCA_002926195.1 Candidatus Methanomarinus sp. HR1
CCAGTTAGCTTTTATTTACCAATAAAAACACAACTGTATTATTAACCGGCGGCTTGGGCGGGACCCTTAGATATTCTCCAAAGACATCTGATAATTCATAGCGTGAGAAAGTATCCAATAATCTCCTGAGCCCCTTTTCATATGTTCTATATGATATAACTGTCCCTGAAGGAGATACATCTGCCAGATGATCAAAAATGTCCTTTTTAGGTTCGGCCTGGGCTGCTACCATAATAAGCTCACACTTTTCTTTTAAGGGAAGTGATTGATGATTTCCTTTAATTATCTTGATCTGGTCCGAAAGTCCTAATTTTGATAATACNNGGGTCCTGTTCTATCCCGATTCCATTAAGCCCGTATTGATGGCAGAGGACTATAAGTGTCAAAGGCAGCGGACCACTTCCGAGAAATACCACACGATCACCAGGATTCAAACCGGCCCCATCATGTTCTACCTGAGCAAGTTGAAGATAATTTGAAAAATATGAAACATTTTTAAAAACATCCCATGGGTCCGGACTTTCCAGTATAGAATGTGCCTGTTCATTCTCTATCATTGCATAATACTGGCTTCTATACCTGGTAATTATATCAAATGCCGGTTCCAGTTCAGTATTATAAAGAACCTCTTCTATATATCTATCATCTATCTGTTGTGACATCAGATTATCCAGCCTTTGAAAGGCTGAGGTGAGAAATATAGAATGATTCTTATGGTTTTGTATATTGTCAGATTTGAGTACAAGAGAATAAATATCTACTATTTCTTTGATTACTGACCCTGTATAGTAACTTACAGTGTCATATACATTTGGAATGGACTGTTGATATAATTGAGAACTATAGTTAAATAAGATCTGTTCACTGTTTTTCACGTGAGTCATAATATTTCACCTTTTATTTGATAATAAGCTATTTTTTCAATCTAATATATAATATCTTCGGTAGAACCGGATGAACCCATAAATAATATCATATCATACCTTAAATATTCTTATTAAATTCAATAATCGTATTGGAAAATGTTACGGTTTTAAAAATCCATAATTCAGTGCGCCTGATAGAATAAATTACACTCAACTTTCGCAAGAGCCGAAGATTAGAAAATGTGATCGAAGTGAGCATTTTCGATATATCAAGTTATACTTGATATACTATAAAAAGTAAATGTTTTTATTATAAAATAAGAAAAAAAGCAAAACTTTAATGTATAATAGAAACCATATATATTTATAATTTTATGAGGTTTATTTAATATGGATATAGAATTATCGAGAATTGGGGTTTCATTACCTGAGAACTTACTTGATAAGTTTGACGTGATCATTAAGAACAGAGGATATTCTTCCAGGTCTGAAGGTATCAGGGATGCAATTAGAAGTTATATCAGATATTATGATTGGATGAATGATATTAAAGGAGAGAGAGTTGCTACTATTACACTTGCATATAATCACAAACAAAGAGGTATAGAGGATACTCTAGGTAATATTCAGCATAAATATCTTGACATCATTCGCTCCTCCATCCACCTGCATCTTGAAAATGACTATTGCATGGAAGTAATTATTCTTGAAGGAGATGGAGAGAAGATAAAAGACTTATCTGAAAATCTTGTAAGACATAAAGGTATTCTACACGTAAAATTAAATACCATTAATCCCACGGAAATTTAGGATCAGGATTTTTTTTATAGTATATCAAGTATAACTTGATGTACTCAAGAAAATCCGAGCACTAGCGAGGATTTTGTTCTCTATAGCAGGTTTAATCGATTTTCATTTCAAACCTGCATTTATTCTCCTGCGTACTGTGCTATTGCCGATTGTAACTTATGCACCTCTATTGGCTTGGGGATATATCCA
>MZXQ01000022.1:0-1473 GCA_002926195.1 Candidatus Methanomarinus sp. HR1
TAACTACTGTTCCTTGAAGTATAATCGATGTCAGCTAAATCAGCTGTTGAGAGAGATCCAAGATATACGCAATAGGGTGAAACTACTGGTTTAATAACGCCTTGTGTATAATGCTCTGTGATTTCGTTTGTGGATAAGCTTCTATTATAAACTGCCACTTCATCTATTGTGCCGTTGAAGTATGTATTACCTTGAGCCCAGAATTGAAGTCTCGAGTGACCAATCCAGAATGGGACCGTCTCAATCTTCGGTGGGCGGCATAAATCAAATGGTTGTGATGAACTAGTCCAGGTTCCAGTACCATTCCCATTCCATATGTAACCATCTGGTCTGGTATCATCATAAGATATTTCTACTGTAGTGTTGTCATATAACGTCACCAGTACATGATGCCAATTTCCATCATAATAGTTGATAGATGGTATATAAATATCATTATCCCAAAACCCCCAGTATAATCCCGGTGTGTTAGTTGGCGGTTTATTAGATAGGCCAACCTGGTCTTGAGCAGTCAGCCAGAACTCTAATGATTTGTCGGGAATCGTAACCTCTCCCGCGTCAATTATGGGCTGGGATTCTGAATTAAAAGTAGTCTTGAACCAGAATTCAATTGTCATTGGATTGGAACCATTTATATGAGAAATATTACACGTTTCGATATAATCATTAATCCCATCAAACGTATATGCACCATCAAATTTTCCAGCAGAAGAACTCCAGACAGGTGTTCCATTGACCGTTCCATTATTTCCATTTCCACTGAAATCGTAAACATGTGTATAATTCTCACCATAAGCGGAATTGTTATTAAAATGCAACAAAAGCAGATTTTGGGACATGTTAGCGGTACCATCAGAACTACCATTATTGGGTAGCTGTTCCGGGACGGTTCTATACGAGCCGTTGCAATAGTATAGTTTTAAATCTTCAGTAGGACTTCCTGAATAATTGATGTTGTTGAACAGGCAAGCAGTATAATTATCAGTACCCCTTATATGCTCCATATCCCAGAACTTGACTAACAACGGATTGCTATCGTATATTTTATATTCGTTCTTTGTTTCGGTCTCCAGTTGCTTCCGGTCCAGGAACATAGCGTTTCTGAATGTCGTTGGTTCTACGTTCCATGTGAAATTTAATTTTGCCCAATCTGTTCCATTGGTTATATTGACATGAGGGCTGGTATTGTCAAAAACGCCATAGCTGAAGTTATCAGTAAATATTCCGTAAGCAATATTGTCGTACCATGCTCCTTTGCCTCTGTTATAAGATCTCAATATTTGTGGAAAAGAATCATTACTTTGGGATAAACTATTCACCGGGGGTCTTATTGACCACATATTCGGAGGGCCTCCCGGGTACAAGCCGCCTTCGACAGTATTCGTCATAAAAAACCGAGATGTGTTTATGCCTGTTGAGTCGTTACAGGTGATGCATGCAGTAAATGTTCCTGTGGAATTCGCTTCTATGTTG
>MZXQ01000022.1:1578-4658 GCA_002926195.1 Candidatus Methanomarinus sp. HR1
GCAGACGAACGCCGCTGCGAAGATTAGTATTAGTACAATCGCGCATACGCGAATAATTTTATTAGAAATAACATTTACAATCGTTTGATTCGGTGTGATGTTGTATCTGGTTATCATAAATTAACCCCCCGTTTGGTCTTCCGAGTAGGAGAGGTTCAACTACTGTTTAGGCTAAACACATTCGCTCCACTCACTTTAATAATAGTATACAATGCTGATAAATGTTTCTGCTGTTTGGGTGAGACTTTTAATTATTTTCTGATAATGGCCAATATAAGTTCATCTAATTAGATATATCTATAGATATTTACATGTGCAATATAATTTTTTTCATAGGTATACTAATATAATATTACAAATAATCATAGAGGATATAGTGTATACTATATAATGCTCTAAGCAGTTTGTAAGAGCATTCAGGGTGGAATATCATGACATTAAAAGAATATGGAGTACTTAAAGGAAAAGCAATCGATAGTAGAAATGGAGAGGGAAATAGTCCCCATTTTCAAATATTGATCATAGATGATGAATGGCGGCATCGTGTTGCTGTTAATGTTAAATCAAAGGCAATGCCGTCTGAACTGTTATATTATATAGATGAAGATTTCAACCATCCGGTAACCTCAGATCTACAGTCTCTATCTTTTGGTTTTCATGAACTGGAATCGAAACCGGGCCAGATAGCACTGGATTTTATCAGGGGAAATTTGTTTGATTTTTTGAAAATGAAACCTTTGCCTCATGATATTCCTGGTCCGGATAACGATTTAAACGAACTCCTTCATAAATATATTGCCAGAGCTATTGCAATGGAAAATAGTGAAGTATATGCCTTTGGTGAGAAGTGGGGGCCTGAAACAAAGAGAGATAAGTATTTCGGATTTGCACCTGGAAACGGCATTCACGATATTCATATGAACCAGGGAAATTCAAAAAATTGGGAAAAAGATGATGGTGTATATCAGGATGGTGGACTCCTTATCCATCTGCCGGACGAAGAGAGGTGGGTTGCTATCTTCTTAGCATTCCAGTCTCAGTGCTTCCATACAGATGATACTACCGGTCATCGGATTGTTGATGCATGTAATGGAATAAACCAGGATAATAATGTGTGTATTATTGCAGCACTTATAAATCCGAAAGGACACGATTACGGACTTGAAAGTGTATTGCTGCTCAATACAACACCTCAATTGATCGACCTTACAGGTTGGGCCCTTGCTGATAAGAATAAAAAGAAAGCTTATTTAAATGGCAGTATCAGTGCAGGAGAGGTTATGAAATATACTTTATCAGGAAAAGATATGCAGTTGTCCAATAAAGGTGGAATTATTACTTTACTTGATAGTAAAGGGTTGAAAGTGAACGGAGTTAGCTATACAAAGAATGAGGCTTCAAGACAGGGATGGACGATTATTTTTAAATAAGATATCAAGTATAACCGATAAAGAGGAAGTGTTTTACATTTTCCGATCCGGGACTCCAAAGGAGGGGATAGCTAAGAAGATTAACTTCCCCCTCCCGGTTCCGGTTTTTTTCCTGCCTCAACTTCCAATCTCATCATCTTAATATGATAAAAACCATCATTGTCAGGTGGATGATCTTCATTATATCTTTCAACTATCTCATTGATAAAATCATCACATAACTCATCAGGTATTCTTTGAAGATAAGGCAGCCAGGTCGTCTTGATCCATGCCGATAGTCCTTCTTTTCCTTTATGTGTCATATCTTTGGGGATCAGCTCAATGCGTTGTATTTTAAATCCTGCCTGTTCTAGCCATCCTTTATATTCAACAGGTCCGTAGAACCCATATGGAAAATCAAAATCAACAAAGTATTTACTCCATTTTTCATGTATAAGAATTATCTCTATGATCTTTAGAATATTAGCAGCATTTCCATTCCCGCCCATCTGTATTAATAATTTTCCGGTAGGTTTCAGGCTTTTTTGAATTCCTTGAAGCACTGGGAGATGGTCAATCACCCAGTGCAGGGCCGCATTTGAAAAAACAACATCAAATTCATTATTATAGCTAAGAGTTCTTGCATCCTCCATTTCAAAGGTAAGATTGGTAAATTGCTCTAATGGAAAGTTCTCTCTAGCAAATCGGATCATCTCTTTAGAATTATCGATACCCAGGACCGAACCTTCCGGCAATAGTTGTGCTATCCCTGCCGTGATCTTACCGTCACCGCATCCGATATCCAGAACCCTTTCATTTCCTTTAAGAGCAAGCTTTGATAATAGTTCCTCTGCCCATTTCTGCTGTTCTGCAGAAAAATTAGCGTATTCCTTTGCATTCCATTTATACATTATTCCACTTAAGATAACGTATAATTTAATATACCTTCTATACAATTCTATTTAGGACGTGCAAATAATGGCTGATGAATTAAAAGATATTTATCATCTATTCAACCCTGATAAAGCCCTGTTGAATGATGAGCTGGGGAAATACTATGTTGAAATAGACCAAAACGAAATCAATATAAAGGAGCTGCAGATCCGTTTGGAATTAGGACTGGAGACAAGAGAGCCTATTAAACTTCTTTTTACCGGTCACCGCGGTTCAGGAAAATCAACTGCATTAAACCGACTTATTCTGAATCTACATGATGATTTCTTTATTGTCAAGTATAATGTACTTGATCTACTTGATCAAAATGATGTAACATATATTGATGTTTTGTTGTCCGTTCTCACAAAATTATTTGAAAAAGCACAGGAAGATAAAGTCAAATTGGGGGGGAGTCTTAGTAAAAGAGCAGACGAGTGGAGCAGTTCTATAACAAAAACAATAATATCCGAAAAAGGAAAAGGCCTGGAACTTAAAGCTAAAATACCATTTTATTTACTTGAGATTATGGGAAGAATAAAAAATGAAAGTACAACGCGTGTAGAAATCCGAAAACAAATCGAACCTCGTGTTTCAGAACTAATAAGCCTGATCAATGATACCATTGCAGAAATTGAAAAAAATGATAAACAGGTACTTATAATTATTGACAATCTGGAAAAAATCGAATCTGATAATGCTTTGAAGCTATTCTATAATCATGGGACTCAGTTGACT
>MZXQ01000191.1:0-285 GCA_002926195.1 Candidatus Methanomarinus sp. HR1
GGAAAAACAGAACTGATAAAACAATTTTCTAAAAATAAAAATGCATTGTATCTTCTTGCAGATAAACGAGGAACTCTGTTGAACCTGGAAAGATTTGCTGATAAGGCAGCAGAACATTTCAATGAAGTTCCACCACGAGTAGAGAATTTTTATGACCTATTTAAATATCTATTTCACCATGTTACTACTGAAAAATATATAATTTCAATCGATGAATTTTCATATCTTATAGAACGTGATGATACGATACCATCGGTATTTCAGGTAATATGGGATGAATACTTA
>MZXQ01000191.1:308-2766 GCA_002926195.1 Candidatus Methanomarinus sp. HR1
TCACCATTATACGGAAGACGGACCGGTCAATGGAAACTTGAGTCATTGAAGTCATATCAGATTCAGGAGTTCTATAAAGGAATTGATATTGAGAGATCAATTGAATTTTACAGTGTTCTTGGTGGAATTCCCCTGTATCTTTTTGAATTTGATCCTGAAAAAAACGTATTTGAAAATATACAGGAACATGTCTTAACGAAAGGCGAGATACTGTATGAAGAAGCAGAAACATTATTAAAAGAAGAGCTAAAGGAATATTATCTATATGTTTCAATATTCGAAGCTATTGCAAAAGGCAAAACCCGTCTGGTTGAAATTTCAGATTATTCTAAAATATCCCAGAAGGATCTGCCAAAATTTGTTAGCACTTTAATGAAGCTTGAACTTATTGGAAAAGAACACCCGATAACAGAAAAAGAAACAAGTAAAAAGACAAGATATTTTATAAAAGATAATTTTTTCAGGTTTTATTTTAAATACATTTATCCGAATAAAACAGAACTGGAATCCGGAAAAATAGATACAATAATATCACGGATAAAAACAGATTTTGAATCCTTTGTCGGATTTGAATTTGAAAATATTGCCAGGGATTTTTTATTGAAACCGGATACAATTGAGAAATTACCATTCTCTATTAATAAAATCGGCCGTCAATGGGGTAAGATCAAAGGTGCGCCTAAAGGAAAAAACACCTATGAAATAGATATTGTAGCTCTGGAGGAAAGTCGCAACCAAATCCTGTTTGTAGAAGGTAAATGGAAGACTTTAAGCATGAATTCGGCATTTCATCTTTTAAATAAATTGGAAGATACATCAAATTTCATACAGTGGGATCACGATGTAAAGAAAAGATATTTTTGTCTTATCGCAAAAAGAATAGAAGAAAAAGCAGTACTTAGAAATAAAGGCTATTTGGTTTTTGATCTGGATGATTTTCAATTCACCAATAATGAATTACACCTGGCTTGACTGGGCTGAAATTCCCCCCTCTGTGCCCTCTATAGCTATCATTTTTACCCTCTGATTTGAAGTGGATACGTGACAATTATTATTCATTTTTCAGACACAAATTACCTCTATTCAACCTTTTTATAGTATATGGTCTATTAGATTATATCAAAGATTCTACAAATCTTCACATTTNNATTTAACTGACCAATCAAACAACCATGCTATCAAAAATCTCATCCGAACTCCTGCATCACTTTGAAGCAAAAGACAAAGCAAGAGAGCAAGCATTATCCCACTCACGCCGCGTAGTAAGACTCAGCGGCAGTGCCATACGCTCAATTCATAAAGAAGAAATGAATACAGCCAAACAGACGATAAGTGAAGCATCGGATTTGAATACCACGATCAAAACCATACTTAAAGATCATCCTGATATCTATTATGGTGGATTTGTTGAGAGTGCACAGCAAGAACTTGTTGAAGCAACCGTTCTCTATTATATCCAAAATGAAAAAAGGATACTTAAACCATCTGAACTGGATGTGGAAAAAACGGCATACTTGCTGGGTCTGGGCGATGTAGTGGGAGAACTCAGGCGCATTATCTTAGACCGCATCAGGTCCCAAAGACCTTATGAAGGAGAAGAATTACTTGTAATCATGGATGAGATATATTCAACATTAATGCTATTTGATTTTCCTGATGCCCTTCATAAAGGATTAAGGCGTAAGGCTGATGTAGCACGCAGTCTGGTAGAGCGTACCAGAGGTGAGCTTACCAATGCCATAGGACATGCCAGGTTAATAGAACAAATACGCAGACTGGATGAGGATATTACTGATCAGGTTTGAAAATATTGATCTCAACATCTGCTTTTTTAAAGAAATTGATAGCTTCATCATCAGGGTACTTATTAGAATATACTACTCTTTTTATCTTTGAATTAATTATCATTTTTGCACATAGTATGCATGGCTGGTGGGTGCAGTATAATGTAGCACCCTCCACACTCACACCATGAAGTGCTGATTGAATAATTGCATTTTGTTCTGCATGTACGGCCCTGCATAGTTCATGTCTGGTCCCGGATGCAATATTTTGCTGATCACGTATACATCCTATCTCAAGACAATGTTCCATATCCCTTGGTGCCCCATTATACCCGGTGGAAAGGATGCGTTTATCCCGAACGATCACTGCCCCTACTTTATTTCTCAAACACGTAGAGCGCTTTGCAACTACTTCTGCTATCTCCATAAAATATTCATCAAGTGTTGGCCTTTTATCCATATAGATTAAAAGATCACTCTGTCCTTAAACATATTTCGTATTTACTAGAACAAAATCCTCCCTTTGGTCGGATTTTCTTGACTGAAGCTTCGAAGAAGCTGAAGACTAAAAGATTCGTATAATCTTCGTCCGAAGCTTCGAAGAAGCTGAAGATTAGAAAATGTGAAGAAGTGAGCATTTTCGATACATCAAGTTATACTACTCCGCAAGTGTA
>MZXQ01000191.1:2791-4494 GCA_002926195.1 Candidatus Methanomarinus sp. HR1
TTTGACCTATCAAGGATCAAACGCCCCTCTTCAATAGTATAGGCAGCATTTATAGATGAGATAAGACCTGACTTTAATTCTTTCTCTTTTATCATCATTTTCATAACCCACTTCACAACCGGATTCATATCCCGGCGCAGATCAGTGATACAAAACCTTCCCCCTGGTTTTAATATCCGGTAAATCTCATTAAACACCTTTTCCGGATGTTCCCATTCATGTAATGATGCACTGGTAAACAGGCCATTGAACATATTATCATTGAATGGCATCAGGAGTGCATTACTCAGGATATACTTAACCCTACTCTCAAATCCATATTCCCTGGTATTTTTTTTAGCGATCGTTATCATATCAGGGCTTATCTCCAATAACATAAGATTTGTTTCATTCGTCTTTTTTAACCATTCAAGACCTAAATACCCGGGACCAGGACCAATCTCAAGTGCCAGACCATGTGTTATGCCTGCTTTAATGATCTGATTGGTTTGAAGTAATTTTATATCCCTGAACTTCCGGGACATTTTGTCATACATTTCAACAATGAATTCACCCTGTACCCCCTGATCTGTTTCAGGAATTCTTGGTTTGACCATATTAATACCTCTTATTATTCCTGCATATGTTCTATCAGAATATATTTAAGATCAATGTGATAACCATATCACTATTATTTCCTGAAGATCCGCTGTGGACATTATATGTCCTCTTACTGGTATATCATCTAACCAGTGATGAATAGCATCTTGAAGTTCAGATGTGGTTATTATAGCTCCATTTTCTGAATTTTTACCTGTCCATTCATTTTTCCAATCATCAATAAGTTTAAAGCAGTCAAGATTTACACAATTCCATTCCCCTCCGTTTTCGGATGTGATATTAAGTTCATGCATGCCTGTGGAAATACAACCCATATCTATCTGATCGCTCCACCAAAACTCATCCCAGTCATATGTATCTTTAGTAAATAGTTCGCCTTTTAACTCTTTATCGAGATAGATCCGTAATATATTTGCATCATTATTGCTATCGAATTTATCTGAATAGCGTATCTTGAAAAGGAGGTTATCAGTATCTTCACTCATATTTATTGAGTATTGTACAAAGTCGCTTTGATTTCCCCAATGATTACCCAGACAGGAGCAATTTGAAGCATTTTCTTTATAATCCAGACCACCGCCGTATTGATAAAAGTAGTCCTCGCATTCAGAAAAATAGATAACATTTCCATTGTAATCTAACATTTCACTATTATCATATGGAATGCCTGTTTTTTCATCTACATAATAAGCAATACAGTTCCACGTATCATAAGCGAGATCATGAAGATACTGTGTGTTGCTATTCTGTGATACTGACAATGTGCTATTTTCAAAAACCGCATTATCATAATTCATACTGCATGTAGCAGCTGTTATACCACTCAAACTAAAAAGTATAAGAATTACTATTACTTGCATGAAAAGCAGTCTGATCATGATATTTATAGATGGTAAATTAGCCAAAATATTCCTTGTCTCCTTTTTATAGTACATTGATATATCGAAAATGCTCACTTCTTNNTCTAATCTTCAGCTTCTTCGAAGATTCTACGAATCTTCAGTCAAGAAAATCCGAGCATTAGCGAGGATTTTGTTCCTACTTCTTCTGACTTTGATTTATCTATGTAATATATAAATATTATGTAACTATTCAGCTCATTT